>NZ_JBVVOL010000010.1:0-131617 GCF_055810895.1 Formivibrio sp. oc-25
GCGCGGCGTGATCGTGCAGGTGGGCGTGAGTGGCGACGTATCGATTCCGATCGGCGTGCTGGTGGGCAAGGAAATCAGCCTGGTGGGTGCTTTCCGTTTCCACAGCGAATACGCGCTGGCTGCGCGGCTGTTGAAGGAAGGTCGCATCAATGTGAAGCCGATCATCACCGCGACCCTGCCAATCGAAAAGGCAGTGGAAGCGTTCGAGCTGGCCTCGGATCGCCGTTCGCAGATGAAGGTGCAGCTGACCTTCTGATCGAAAGCCCGGCTGGAACCTGCTTTGTGCAAGGTACTCGTCCGGGCCGATTTCGTTTTCTGAGTTGGGTAGGACTCTCCTTGACCGCCAGGTATCCCCTGGCGGTTTTTTTACTTTCCTACAAGGACCAACTCGGTGTGGATGGCTGACTTGGACTTCAGTTCATTGCATTGCGGGCAGAACCAGTTGGTGGCACCACAGGCAGCCAGGCGTTCCAGTTCCGATCCACAGGTATCGCATAACCCGCGTAGCCGATAGTTGGTCTGACATTGCGGGCAGTGCCAATGATTCGCCTGATATTCCAGTACAGCATTACAGGCGGGGCAGGAGCGTTCCATATTGATCACCTTTGGGCTTGAATCAAGCCCTGTTTTGCGGCCAAGGATTTCTGTTTTTCCAGCATCTTCTGGCGGATTTCCGGCAAGGCGGCCAGCAGGGCCTTTTCGCCTTCCAGGGTTGCCACGTTTTTCAGATCAAAATCCGTGGCACCGATCTGGCCGACCTTTGGCCGAATCACAACATCGGCGCGTGCCAGTTCCTGTTCGCCCAGCTTTTGCCCCATGATGGCAATCGACTGGTTGACGATGCCGAGCATGTTTTTCGCCTCGCCATCGCTGGCTTTTTTCGAGATATCGACGGCAATGATGAAATCTGCACCCAGTTCGTGTGCAGCATCCACGGGTACCGGGCTGACCACGCCGCCATCAACATAGCGCTTGCCACTGATCATCACTGGTTCGAATACACCGGGAATGCTTGATGATGCGCGCACGGCCTGACCTGCATTGCCACGTACAAAGACCACGCGCCGCCCGGTTTCCAGTTCCGTGGCCACGGCGGCAAAGGGTTTGCCGAGTTTTTCCAGTGGGCGATTTTGCAGCAGTGTATTCACATAGCTTTGTAATTTCTCGCCTTTGACCAGTCCGCCGGAAAACAGGCTGACATCGCGGATCTGGGCTTCATCAAGCGCAAATGCGTGTATCTGCAGTGCAAACGCATCCATGCCACCCGCATACAGCGAGCCGACCACGCTGCCGGCGCTGGTGCCGGTCACCACATCGGGCCTGATGCCCTGGGCTTCCAGCATCTTGATCACGCCGATATGGGCAAAACCCTTGGCGGCGCCGCCGCCGAGAGCCAGGCCGATTTTCAGTTGCGGCAGCGGCTTGGCAGGTTCAGGCTGGGAAACTTGTGGCGGTGTGGATTGGCAGGCTGCCAGCAACAAAGTGAGCAGGCCGACCGACAGTATTTTCTTCATTTCAGCTAGATCTTTCGAGAGTTTCAACGATGGCGGCTGAGCCATCACTGCGCCATTTCACATCAAATTCATACAGGCGTACGCCGTAAATGCGCTGCGGATCTGCAGCGTAGGCCGGTCGTGGATCCTGGGCCAGTACTTCCTGAATCAGTGCCGACAGATCGGGATAATCGTGCTGGCAGGCTTCGCATTGCGCCATGGCCGTGGCGGTGAACACTACCGCCAATTCTGCAGGCGGACCATCGACAAAACCGCCCAGCGCCTGGGGCTGGCTTTCCACAAACGGGATATACGGCTTGATATCCAGAATCGGGGTGTTGTCGACCAGATCCACGCCACGAAAACGCAATACCACACCATCGACAGTGTCAATGCCGGCAAGTTCCACCAGCGATAGCCCGAGCGGGTTGGGCCGAAAGGGTGAGCGGCTGGCAAACACGCCAACGCGCTTGTTGCCTCCCAGTCGCGGGGGGCGCACGGTCGGGTTCCAGTCACCAGCTGTCTGGTGGAAGACAAAGGTCAGCCATACATGCGAGAAGTCTTCCAGGCCCCGCACGGCCTCGGGGCGATCAAACGGGGCTGCCAAGCGCAAGGTGCCGACGGCATGTGCCGCCAGTCTTGGCTGGCGTGGAATGCCGAACTTGTCCGGAAACGGGGTGCGCAGATAGCCGATGGGGGTAAAACTGAAAAGATCAGACACGGGGAGAACAAAAGCCTGTGGCAGTACGTATGCCGGTATTGTGCCAAACCATGTGGCTGCCAGGTGAACGATGGTATTTCAAGTGACAGATGGCGGAGTCAGTCGTTTTCAAACCAGTCTGGATGGCGCTCTGCAGTGGGCTTGAAGGTCTGGCTCATTTCGGTCAGGTGCATGTGCATGGCAGCGACAGCCTTGTCCGGGTCGCGCGCACGCAAACCTTCGACCACGGCCTTGTGTTGGTCGACCATTTTGGCGATGGGGGAGAAATCCGGCATTGTCAGGAAGCGTACACGATCCATCTGCGCCTTGATGTGTTCGATCATGTCCCAGGCTTCGATGCAATCGATGGATTTGGCCAGGATAAAGTGGAATTCGTCGTCCAGTTCCAGAAACAATGCTTTGTCGTTGGTCTGTGCGGCAAAGATCTGCTTGGTCAGGATGGTGTCGAGTTCCATCAGATATTCGTCGCTGATCGACAAAGCGGCTTTACGTACGATGGCGGTTTCAACGGCCTCGCGGATAAAGCGCGCGTTGCGCACCTGGCGTGAAGAAATCTTGCGCACGAATGTGCCACGTTGTGGCAGGATCTGGATCAAGCCAGCCTCGGCCAGCTTGATGAAGGCATCACGTACCGGCTGGCGCGAGACACCGAACATCTCGGAAATCTCCTTGTCCGAAATGGGCTCTCCCGGTGCGAACTTGCAGTTCACAATCGATTGTTTGAGCGCATTGTAAATCTGCTGTCCGGCGGAGACGGCCGGAGTGATTGCTGCCGGAGATTTCTTTTTCATGGATCGTGTGCCAAGTCTGTAAATAACAATTCCGGCGGCATTTTAACTTGCCGCCGGAATTTATCCATCAAGGATATCAATTACTTATTTCGCTACGCCAAACAGCATGTTGGGCAACCACAACGAAAGTTGCGGAATGTAGGAAACCAGGAACAGCACGATGATGTTGCCCACCAGGAACGGGAAGATGGCCTTGATCACATCCGACAACGGGGTCTTGGCGATGTTTGCACAGACAAACATGCACACGCCAACCGGCGGGGTAGTCAAACCGATCATCAGGTTCAGCACAGCAAACGTGGCAAAGTGCACCGGATCGATGCCCACGCTGGTTGTCACTGCCATCAGTGCCGGGAACAGAATGATCAGCGCAGCAATCGTTTCCATGAACATGCCTACGACCAGCAACAGGATGTTGATCAACAGGATGATCACATACTTGTTGTCGGTAATGGACAGCATGCCTTGGGCAATGGCTTGCGGAATTTCTTCCGCGGCCATGATCCAGCCGAACACGTTGGCGATACCGACCAGCGCGAGCAGGGCGGCAGAAGTCACCGCGCTATCGATCACGATCTTTGGTACCTGGCGCAGCGTAATACCCTTGTAGATATAAATACCCACTACAAACGCATAGATACAGGCCAGGATCGCGGTTTCAGTCGGTGTTACCACACCGCTCAAAAGACCGCCGATGATCAATGCTGTCAGCAGCAAGGCCCAGACTGCACCGCGCAATGAAGCCCACAACTCGCCCCAGCCTTTCCAGTCCTGGCGCGGGTAGTTGTTTTTCACAGCCAGAATGTAGCAGACCAGCATCATGCCGCAGCCGAGCAACAGGCCGGGAATGGCACCTGCCATGAACATGCGGCCCACTGAAACCCCGGTCAGGGCACCGACAATAATCATCGGAACGCTCGGCGGGATGATCGGACCCACGGTCGAAGCAGCGGCAGTAATGGCAGCGGCAAAGCTGATCGGATAACCGGCTTTTTTCATGCCGGGAATCATCACCGCGCCGATCGATGCTGCTTCAGCCACGGCGGTACCGGAAATGCCCGCGAACAGCATCGAACCTGCTACGTTGGTCAGACCCAGGCCGCCGCGAATCCAGCCCACCCCGGCATTGGCAAAGCGGATGATACGGTCGGTAATGCCGCCACCGTTCATCAGGTTGCCGGCAAGGATAAAGCCGGGGATACACAGCAGCGTGAACGAATCAACGCCGGCAAAGATCTTTTGCGGGAAAACGACCAGTGGCATATCGGCATACATCAGCAGATAGGCGACGGAAGAAACACCCAGGCAGATGGCGACAGGTACGCCAATGACCAGACACAGAAAGAAAGTGCCAAAAAGTATTGCGATTCCCATGTCAGACCTCGGACGCGTTGTGGGAGGTGAATTCGGTTTCTTTCATACCAACGAGCAGTTCAATGAATTTGATCAGCCCGAAGAGGCCGAGCAAAACAGAGAAGAGCGTCATGGTGACAAAGACATAATCCATGGTTAGGTTCACCAGTACCGACGAAGTCTGCATGGCACCGAGTTCGGTAAATTCCCACGAAGCAGGTACCAGCATGAATCCGAAGATGCTGACCAGCGCAGCGGAGAGCAGATCACACGCGCGGCGCAGTGGCGGGGGCATGTGCATCAGTACCAAGTCGACATTGACCAGATCGCCAGTCAGTACCGAGGCGCCCACACCCAGACCCAGCACGTACAGCAAAGCAATACGCGACATTTCTTCGGTCCAGATCGGCGGCTGTGCCATGAACGTGCGACCGAAGATCTGCACGGTGACGGCGACAATCATCAGGGTAAAGGCCAGGAAAATACCGATCTTGATCAGTTTTTCCGCAGCTTTGAGTATTCCGACCATTTTTTTTCCTTGAAGGCAAAAAGCAAAAGGTGCCGATTACAACCGGCCAGCCAATAGCGGCTGGCGCGGTCGTATTGAGGTGTTGCTTACTTGCCGGTGTACAGCTTTTCAACTGTAGGCTTGATTTCGTCCTTCACGGTACCCAGTACGGCTTGCTTGGCAATCTTGGCAAAGCCGCTGGTGTCGGTGTCAACGAAGGTCATGCCCTTGGCCTTGAGTTCGGCTTCCAGCTTCTTCTCGTCAGCGATCATCAGTTCACGCTCGTAGGCTTGGGCGCGTTTTGCTGCTTCGTAGAGAGCCTTCTGCTGTTCGGCATTGAGCTTGTTGAAGGACTTCTGGCCGATGGTGATGTAGATCCAGGAGCGAACGTGTTCGGTACGGTTCACGTACTTTTGCACTTCGAAGAAGCTGGCGGACTTGATCAGGGCCAGCGGATTTTCCTGGGCTTCGATCACGCCGGTTTGCAGCGAGGTAAACACTTCGCCGAATGCCATCGGGGTGGGTTGGGCACCGGCAGCACGCCAGTAGCCAACGAATACCGGCACGTTCGGTACGCGCATCTTCAGGCCCTTGACATCGTCAACAGTCTTGATCGGCTTGTTGGTGGTCAGGTAGCGCGCGCCACGGGCGAAGTAGGCCAGCGGAACAATCTTGGCTTTCTCGGCGATTTCCTTCTTGATTTCCTCGCCGATCGGGCCTTGAACAACCTTGTCCATTTCCTCAAGGTTCTTGAAGGCAAACGGCAGGGCTAGCATCGCAGCCTTGGGTGCCCAGTTCTGCAGGGATTCGCCGGTAATGTTCATGTCAACGGTGCCCAGTTGCATGCCGTTGTTCAGATCCATTTCCTTGCCGAGCGAATCGTTCGGGAATACCTTGACTTCAACTGCACCCTTGGTCAGTGCTTTGACTTCTTCGGCAAACTTCAGCGAGCCCTTGTGCCAGGAGTTTTCTTCGTTGGCGATGTGGCCAAGCTTCAGAACGATCGGTGCGGCTTGTGCTGAGCTGGCGCAGATCAGTGTGGCAGCAGTGGCGGCAACGATACGAGCGATTTTTCCGTTAAAGCGAACCATGTCTTTCTCCTACTTGAGTAATAGAACGAGTGTTTTTAACTGCTTTGTGGCGGAATGCCTGTGGAGTCTTTTTTGACCCTCTTGTCTGTGACAGCATAGGCCATCAACTTTATTTATCCATGAATGCAACGTGACTTTTTACGGTTGATTGCCGTTTGTAGTCTTGTTGCGGTTACAAACATATACTAATATACCAGCCAAGTTCAAGAATTTTTTTGAACTCGTCTTCCCTGTCATCAAAAATCCAACAGGAGCCCTGCCATGGCCGAATCCCTCCCCCGTCTGAACCGTTCACAGTTGCCAAATCTGAAAAAGTTTTTGTTTGACAAAGAGTTGGGTGATCCGGCTATCGGCATCGTCCACTTTGGTCTCGGTAACTTCCATCGCGCCCACCAGGCCATCTATACCGAAGAGGCGATGCTGGCCGCCGGTGGTGACTGGGGTATCTGCGGTGTAACGCTGTTGGATGACGTAGCCATGCAGGCTGCGCTACAGGAACAGGATTGCCTCTACACCGTGCTGGTGCGTGACCGTGACGGGGAAAAGCCACAGGTGATCCGCTCGATCAAGAAGGTGATCGTGGCGCCGCGCCAGTCGCAGGAATTGAAGGATCTGCTGCTCAGCCCACAAGTGAAGATCGTGTCGCTGACCGTAACCGAGAAGGGCTATTGCTACGACCCGAAAACCAGCGGTCTGGATTTCAACAATCCGGGCGTGCAACACGACCTGGCGAATCCAGAACAGCCCAAGACCGCCCCTGGCTACCTGGTATGGGCTTTGAAGAACCGCAAGGAATATCCGTTCACCGTGTTGTCGTGCGACAACCTGGCGCATAACGGCACCATCCTGCGCAATGTGGTGCTGCAATTTGCCGAAGCGCTGGATAAGGATCTGGCCAAGTGGATCGCCGAGAACGTACGCTTCCCGTCGACCATGGTCGACCGCATTGCCCCGGCCACGACCGATGGTGAGCGTGAGGCTGCCGCCAAGGCACTGGGTATGGTCGATGCCTGGCCGGTGCCGTGCGAAGACTTCCGTCAGTGGGTAATTGAAGACAATTTCGCCATGGGTCGTCCGGCCTGGGAAAAAGCCGGTGCCATGCTGGTCGATGACGTGATTCCGTATGAACTGGCCAAGCTGCGCATGCTCAACGGCACGCACTCGACCATTGCCTATCTGTCGATGCTGGCCGGGTTCGAGACCGTGGATGAAGCGATTGCCGATGAGGATATCTTCAACCTGATCCGCAACATGATGGATCAGGAAGTCGCCCCGACGCTGACCGTACCGGACAGCTTTGATCGCGTGGCTTATCGCGATCAGCTGCTCAAGCGCTATGCCAATCCGTCACTCAAGCACAAGACCGCCCAGATCTCGATGGATGGCAGCCTGAAATTGCCCCCGCGCATTCTGGGTGTGATTGCAGATCGCATTGCTACGGGTCAATCGTTCAACCGCCTGGCCTTGGCTGTGGCGGCGTGGATGCGCTTCCTGCTGTGCAAGTCCGAAGCAGGCCAGACGTACAGTGTGAACGACCCGATGGCCGAGCGCCTGACTGCGCTCGCGGCACAGACCGGCGGCGACAATGCCAAGCTGGTGGAAACGCTGTTGGCCGTGCGTGAAATCTTCCCGCAGGAACTGGCTTCTAATCCGCAAGTGGTGGCAGCCATTCGTGCCGCAGCCGATAGCCTGCAAGCCAATGGTGCCAAGGCGACGGCCCGCCAGTACGCCTGATTGACACAGTAGTTTCATTCTTCAACCGGTTCGCGGCTTTGGGTCGCGAGCCGGTTTTGTTTATGGGGCTTGCCAAAGCGGCTTTTGCCCCGGAAACTGAGCGCCTTTCCCGTTTACATTCAATTCGCTATGGCTATTTACTTTCGTGCTGAAAATGTTCCTGAACTCGCAGGTCTGTCCAAATGGGAGCGCCGTGTGCTGTTGCGCGGAACCTTCCTGAAGGAGCGTACCGTATCGTCTCTGGTCCTGATGTTCGTGGTATTGGCCAGTGTGCATTTCATCGTCAATCCGATCCTGATGAGCCAGTTTCCGGGCGTGCGGGAAAGTGCGGCTTTGTATCTGGTGATTCTGGTGGGCTGGCTGCTGTTGTGGATGTGGGTGCGCGATATCGTGATGATGAATGTGCTGCGCCCGAAAATTGCCGCCAAGCTGGTCGAAATCGAAGCCAAGAAGAAGGCGGCTGCCGGCTCTGATGCTGCAGCGTAACACGCTATAATCCCACGTTTACCGAATTCCCCTGCAGGCTGACATCATGCGCACTTCGCAACTTTATCTCTCCACGCTCAAAGAGGCCCCGGCCGAGGCTGAACTGGTTTCCCACAAACTGATGCTGCGCGCCGGCATCATCAAGCGCCTGGGCTCCGGGCTCTATACCTGGATGCCGCTCGGTCTGCGCATTCTGAAGAAAGTGGAAGCCGTGGTGCGCGAAGAAATGAATCGCGCAGGCGCGCAGGAGCTGTTGATGCCCACGGTCCAGCCGGCCGAGCTGTGGCAGGAAACCGGGCGCTGGGAAGTGTTTGGCCCGCAGATGCTCAAGATCAAGGATAGGCACGAGCGCGATTTCTGTTTCGGTCCGACGCACGAAGAGGTGATTACCGATATCGCCCGTACCGAATTGCGTTCGTATAAGCAATTGCCGGCCAATTTCTACCAGATCCAGGTCAAGTTCCGCGACGAAATCCGTCCGCGTTTCGGTGTGATGCGCGCGCGCGAATTCATGATGAAGGATGCCTATTCCTTCCATGCCAACTATGAAAGTCTGGAGGCCACCTATTCGGTGATGCACCAGACCTACAGCAATATCTTCAGCCGTCTGGGTCTGACTTTCCGTGCCGTGGCAGCCGATACCGGCGCAATTGGCGGTTCGGGCAGCCATGAATTCCATGTGCTGGCCGATGCGGGCGAGGATTTGCTCGCCTACTGCCCGGATTCGGATTATGCCGCCAACGTTGAGCTGGCCGAAGCCGTGGCGCCGGCGCACCACCGAGCCCGCGCGCTCCAGGATATGCAGGAAGTTGCCACGCCGGGCAAGATTGCCTGCGAGGATGTGGCCAAATTCCTGAATCTGCCACTGGATAAAACCGTCAAGGCCATTGCAGTGGTCAACGACGAGGGTGTGTTCCACCTGTTGCTGTTGCGTGGCGATCACAACCTGAATGAAGTGAAAACCAACAAGATCGATGGCCTGGCGACCTTCCGTTTTGCCACGGAAGCCGAAGTGGAAAGCACGCTCGGCTGCCGTCCGGGGTATATCGGTCCGGTCGGTGTTCCGGAATCGGTGCGCGTGATTGCTGACCGCACCGTGTTTGCCATGAGCGATTTTGTCTGTGGCGCCAACAAGCCGGGCTACCACCTGACTGGCGTGAACTTCCTGCGCGATCTGCCCGATCCGGTTGTGGTGGCCGACATCCGCAACGTGGTGGCCGGCGATCCGAGCCCGGATGGCAAGGGCAGGCTGGAGCTGTGCCGCGGCATTGAAGTGGGCCATATCTTCCAGTTGCGCACCAAGTATTCCGAGGCGATGAACTGCCTGTTCACCGATCAGGATGGTCAGCAGAAAGTTATGGAAATGGGCTGCTATGGCATTGGCGTATCGCGCGTAGTGGCAGCAGCCATCGAGCAGGGCCATGACGACAAGGGCATCATCTTCCCGGCCGCGCTGGCGCCGTTCACCGTGGCCATCGTGCCGATGGGCTACCACCGTTCGGAAACCGTGCGTGCTGCTGCCGATGCGCTCTACCTGAAGCTGGTGGCCGCCGGTGTGGATGTGCTGCTCGATGACCGCAACGAGCGCCCGGGTTCGATGTTTGCCGATATGGAGCTGATCGGCATTCCGCACCGTTTCACCATTGGCGACAAGGGTCTGGCCGAGGGTCTGATCGAGTACGTGTCGCGTCGTAGCGGCGAGATGGAAAAGATTGCGCTCGATGGTGCGACCGATTTCATTCGCAACAAGCTGGCGGAGTAAATTGATGTCCTTGCGCTGCCTTGCTTTGTGCCTGTTGCTGGCGGTAGGCCTGGCCCATGCCGGCACGCAGCGCGAGGAAGATTTGTCGCAGTCGGTGCAGACTGCGATGCAGCGCTCGATCAATGACCGGGTCGAACCGCGTCTGGTATTTCGTAATCCGGCCGAGGGCGATGCCTGGCTCAATGAGATGTCGGCACGCCTGGCAAAGCGCGTGCCGGATGAATTTATCCGGCGCAAGCTGCTCACGGCTATTCACTATGAAGCCACGCGCGCCGGGCTCGATCCGCAAATGGTGCTGGGGCTGATTCATGTCGAGAGCGGCTTCAATCGTTACGCCATCTCCAGTGCCGGTGCGCGCGGGTTGATGCAGGTGATGCCGTTCTGGGTGCGCCAGATCGGCAGTAGCGAACATAATCTGTTCGACATGCATACCAATCTGCGTTTTGGCTGCACCATCCTGCGCCATTATCTCGATATTGAAAAAGGCGATCTGTTCCGAGCGCTTGGCCGCTACAACGGCAGCCTGGGCCGGGCCGAATATCCGAACCTGGTGCATGGCGCCTGGAAGAGCCGCTTTTCGTGGGAGCCGCCTGTCCAGCTTGCCCGCAACGGAGCGCGCTGATGCAGATCTGGGTGGATGCCGACGCCTGCCCCAAGGTGATCAAGGAAATTCTGTTTCGCGCTGCTGAACGCTGGCAGGTCAATGTGACGCTGGTTGCCAATCAGTTGATCGCGGTTCCGCGTTCCGCCTTTATCCGTGCTGTGCAGGTGCCGCATGGCTTCGATGTGGCCGACAACGAAATCGTGCAGCGCGCCGAGGTGGGCGATCTGGTGATTACCGCCGATATCCCGCTGGCGGCCGAGGTGATAGCCAAGGGTGCCATTGCGCTCAACCCGCGTGGCGAGCGCTATTCGCCGGAAAATATCCGCGAGCGGCTCAATATGCGCGATTTTCTCGATATCCTGCGCGCCAGCGGCATCGAAACCCGTGGTCCGGATGCCTTTAGCCTGGCGGATCGCCAGGCCTTTGCCAGCCAGCTGGATCGATTACTGGCAAAACGTGCCCAGTCCTGAATAGGCTCAAGAGGTTGCACTTGCAGGAATCGGTGGTAGAAATACCTATTGCGCATCGCCGGCCGGCGTTTGGCGGGCAGGGTGGGGCGACTAAAGGGTATAATACCCGGTTAGTCTGTTCGCATCCGGCGAGCCGGCCCTCTTGTGAGTTCTCCATGTCTGAAGTTTCTGTTTCCCTGTTTGCTGATCTTGATCTGGGCGAGCCGCTGTTGCGCGCTCTGCAGGAGGTCGGCTACGAATCTCCTTCGCCGATCCAGGCGCAAACCATTCCCTATCTGCTGAACGGGCGCGATGTGCTGGGCCAGGCCCAGACCGGCACCGGCAAGACGGCGGCATTCGCGCTGCCGATTCTGGCGCGCATCGACCTTGAGCAGCGTACCCCGCAGGCGCTGGTGCTGGCCCCCACGCGCGAACTGGCCATCCAGGTGGCCGAAGCTTTCCAGCGCTACGCCGCGCATATTCCCGGCTTCCATGTGCTGCCGATCTATGGTGGACAGAGCTACGGACCGCAGCTTTCTGCCTTGCGTCGTGGCGTGCATGTGATTGTCGGCACACCGGGCCGGGTGATCGACCATCTGGACAAGGGCTCGCTGGATCTTTCCCAGATCAAGAATCTGGTGCTGGATGAGGCCGACGAAATGCTGCGCATGGGCTTTATCGACGATGTCGAGCGCATCCTGCAGGAAACGCCGGCAACGCGTCAGACCGCGCTGTTCTCTGCCACCATGCCTTCTGCCATCAAGCGCATTGCCAAGACATATCTGCGCGAACCGGCTGAAGTGACAGTGGCTGCCAAGACGGGCACCGCCGAAAATATCCACCAGCGCTACTGGCTGGTCAGCGGCATGCACAAGCTCGATGCGCTGACGCGTATCCTGGAAGCCGAACCGTTCGACGGCATGATCATCTTTGCGCGCACCAAGCTGGGCACGGAAGAATTGGCAGGAAAACTGCTGGCGCGCGGTTTCTCCGCCGCCGCGATCAACGGCGACCTGCAACAGCAGCAGCGTGAGCGCATCATCGCTCAGCTCAAGGACGGCAGCATTGACATTCTGGTGGCAACCGACGTTGCCGCACGCGGGCTGGATGTCGAGCGTATCAGCCACGTCATCAACTACGATGTGCCGACCGACCCTGAAAGCTATACCCACCGTATCGGCCGTACCGGGCGGGCAGGGCGCAGTGGCGAAGCCATCCTGTTTATTACCCCGCGTGAACGCAACCTGCTGAAAATGATCGAGCGTTCCACGCGCCAGCCGGTCGCTCCGCTGGAATTGCCGACGATCCAGGCTGTGAACGATGTGCGCATTGCCCGGTTCAAGGATCAGATTACCGAAACGCTGGCCGCAGGCGAGCTGGAGCTGTTTGCATCGCTGGTCGAAGATTACGAGCGCGAACACAACATCCCGGCGATCGAGATTGCTGCAGCGCTCGCGAAGCTGGCGCGCGGTGGTGTGCCCTTGTTGCTGGAAAAACCCAAGCGTGAAGCCTGGAGCGAAGAGCGTTCCGAGCGTTCAGAACGGCCCGATCGCCGTCCGCGTGCCGAGCGTGAGCGTGAACCACGCACTGATCTGCCGAAGAAAGAGCGCGTGTTCCGCGCGGCGGAAGCGGGTATGAAAAGCTACCGCATCGAAGTGGGTTACGCGCATGGCGTGAAGCCGGGCAATATCGTGGGGGCGATTGCCAACGAAGCCAATCTGGATTCGAAAAACATCGGCCGCATCGATATTTATGATGATTATGCGATTGTCGATCTGCCGCAAAGCCTGGGTGCCGAAACACTTGAGCAGCTCCAGAACGTGCGGGTGGCCGGCCGGGCATTGCAAATCCGTCCCGATCAGGCCCCCAGCGAGACGGCCAAGCCAGTGAAAACTGCTGCGCCGAAGGTTTCGCTGGAGGCAACAGTCGAGCGTTCGCTGCAGGAGGCGGTTGCAGCGCCAGAGGAAGCAGCCGCCAAGCCGAAAAAGGACAAGCTTCGTACCAAGTCCGCCAGCAAGTCCAGCACCTATCGCATCGAGGTCGGCCGCCAGCATGCCGTGACGCCGGGCCAGATCGTTGGCGCGATCGCCAACGAGGCGCAACTGGATGCCAAGCTGATCGGCCAGATTGCAATCTTTGATAACTACAGCTTGGTCGAGCTGCCCGATGGCATGCCCGACGATCTGTTGTCGAAATTGCAGCGTGTATGGGTCGCCGGGCAGACGCTGCGCATCAGCCGAGGTGGCGAGATGCCGCCGGAAGCGACGCCGCGCCGTATCAAACCAGTTCCGGGTAAACCTGGAGCAGCGGGCAAGCCGACCGTCAAGCGCCGGGATGATTCGGATGCGGGTGGCGCCAAGTCACCGCGCCGAAAACCCAAGGCCTGATTCTGTCTGCTAGGCTCTGTTGATATTTGGGCAAGCCCGCCATTCTTGCTGGTGGCTTTGTCGCCAATGCTCGCAAGGCTACAACCTTGCTTGCGCTTGGCTTCTCGCCCCGGCAAGTTGGCGGGCTTGCGTAAAAAACAATCAAACGTCAACAGAGCCTAATGCCCTGCTCCCCGAGCAGGGCATTTTTGTAACCGGACATGCCGATTGGTACCATCAAAACGTCAACAGAATCTGACCGGAAAAGGCGTGTATGAAGTTATGCATCATTGGGGGTTCCGGGCATTTCGACTACGTGCTCGACGGGCTGGCTCAGCTTGCGGATTTGGCATTGTGTGGCTATGCGCCCGGCTCGGCAGATGAGGACCTGTCCAAGCTGCAGTCACGCCTTGCCGCAAAGGGCCTGACGCCGCAGGCTTTTGCCGACTGGCGCACGATGCTGGATATGTGTCGCCCGGAAATCGTGGCGGTCAATCCGCACTTTGGCGATCATGGCTGCATCAATGCCGAATGTCTGCGACGTGGCATCCATGTCTATGCGGAAAAGCCGCTGGCGACCACGCTGCAGGAATTGGACGAGCTGGAGCGGTTGTGGCGGGTATCCGGCGTGCACCTGGCCGCGATGTTCGGTATTCGTTACAAGCCCTGGTTTCTGACGGCCCGGCAGGCGGTGCTGCAGGGGGCGATCGGTTCCGTGCGCCTTATGCATGCGCAGAAGTCCTACCGGCTTGGCAGGCGGCCTGCGTTCTACACCCGACGTGAAACCTTCGGTGGCACGATCCCTTGGGTCGGGTGTCACGCCATCGACTGGCTGCGCTGGTTCAGCGGGCAGGAATTTGTTTCTGTTTATGCCCGGCATTCGTGTTGCGCCAACCTTGATCATGGCGAGCTCGAAAGCAGTGCGATCTGCGCATTCGAGCTGACGGATGATGTGGCCGCCACGGTCAATATCGACTACTTGCGCCCTGCGGCAGCGCCAAGCCACGACGACGATCGGCTGCGCGTGGTTGGCAGTACGGGAATCATCGAGGTGCGCAACCGGCAGGTGTATTTGATCAACGATTCGGGCGAGCAGGTGCTGCCGCAACTAGCGGAAATCCAGTGTTTTGCCGATTTTGTCGCGTCGATCCAAGGAGAGGGCGTTTGCCTGGTGTCGGCACAGGACGCTTTTCGCAGCACGCGTGCCAGTTTGCTGGCGCGCCAGGCAGCTGACCTGCGTACGGTGATCATGTTCTGAAGGGTCCGCCATTTACTTTTTATTTATAAATTCACCAAAACTATCTACACCGTTTTTTCCTGACATCCTCTATTGTTGTAAGCAGTGATAAACCGGGATCGGTCATGATCGGTACTGCAGGAAAAACCTCTGCTTCTTCCATGTCAGCCAAGGCGCGTTATGCGCTGGCCGCTGTGGCATGCACGGCAGTCACCCTGGCAACCGTGCCGTTCAGCGATACGCTGGACCAGGCCAATGCCGTGATGATGTTTCTGCTGGTGGTGTTTCTGGTGTCACTCAAGCTCGGGCGCGGTCCGGCGGTTTTTTCCGCAGTATTCGGCGTGGCGCTGTTTGATTTTTTCTATGTGCCGCCGCATTTCACCTTCGCTGTCAGTGATGGCCTGTATCTGATCACGCTGGCGGTCATGCTGGCCGTGGGGCTGATCACGACCCGCCTGACTGCCAATCTGCAGGAAGAAACCGAACAGGTGGCCCGGCACGAACGGGAAACCGAAGATTTGTATGAACTCGGGCGCAAGCTGACCGGCGCTGCCACGCTGATCCAGGTGGAAGAGGCCATGCAGGCGTATCTAAGTATTCGCCAATGCCGGGGACAGTTGTTTCTGTTAAGCCCGGAGCGCAAGCTCGAAACGGGTACTGCCAGCGCGGATGAGCTGGCTTGCCTGGCGCAGGCTTTTGAAAATAGCAAATGTGTGCATGGCCAGGGCGCGGTGGCCGGTGTGCAGTATCTGCCGCTGGTGGCGCCAATGTGCGTGCGCGGTGTACTGGCGATCTATCCACAATCCTCACTGAAGCAATACCTGGCCGGCAAGCCAGAGCAGTTTGCGACTTTGGCCTCGCTGCTGGCGATTGCGATCGAGCGCCTGCATTACGTGGAGGTGGCCAGCCGTACCGAATTGCAGATCAGTGCCGAGAAATTGCGCAGCTCGCTGCTGTCGGCCCTGTCGCATGATCTGCGCACGCCGCTGACAGCCCTGGTCGGTCTGGCCGATACCCTGGCGCAAACTGAGGAACTGACGGATTCGGCGCGCGCCAATGCGTTGCTGATCCGCGGCCAGGCGCAGGCGATGTTCCAGTTGCTGACCAATCTGCTTGATATGGCGCGTCTGCAATCGGGCAAGGTGGTACTGCGCCGGGATTGGCAACTGTTCGAGGACGTGATCAGTGCCGCCCTGCATCTGTTGCGCCCGGCGCTGGGCGAGCGGCCTGTCCTGGTCCGTCAGACCCCGGATCTGCCGCTGGTCGAGTTCGATGCTGTGCTGATCGAGCGCGTGCTGTGCAACCTGATCGAGAACGCAGCCAAATACTCACCGGCTGATCAGCCCATTGAGATTCGTACCTGGCTGGATGAACCGTACGCCTGCCTGGAGGTGTGTGATCATGGCCCGGGCTTCCCGGCTGATCGCATCGAGCAATTGTTTGAATTGTTCGAACGCGGCGAGGCCGAGTCGAACAAGCCTGGCGTCGGGCTTGGTTTGGGCATCTGCAAGGCCATTGCCGAGGCGCATGGCGGAAAGATCACGGCGATCAACCGGCCGCAAGGCGGTGCCTGCGTGGTGTTGCGCTTGCCACTTGGCACGCCGCCGCAGGTAGAGGACGAAGTCGAACATGTCTGATGCGACCATCACCATTCTGCTGATCGAAGACGAGCCGCATATCCGGCGCTTCGTGCGTACCGCGCTGGAAGGGCAGGCGTGGAAAGTGGTCGAGGCCGAGACCGGGCAGCGCGGCTTGATTGATGCCGGTACCCGTCGGCCTGATCTGCTGATTCTGGATCTGGGCTTGCCGGATATGGATGGCGTCGAACTGATCCGCGATTTTCGCAGCTGGTCCGAGGCGCCGGTGCTGGTGCTGTCCGCACGCAGCGATGAAACCGACAAGATCGATGCGCTCGATGCCGGTGCCGATGATTATCTGACCAAGCCGTTTGGTGTTGGCGAGCTGATCGCCCGCGTGCGGGCACTGATACGCCGGCATGTGCGGCAGCAGGAACCGACGCCTACGGTCACGTTTGGCGATGTCTGCGTCGATTTCTCGCGTCGCGAAGTGACTCGCAACGGCGAAGCTGTCCATCTGACCCCGATCGAATACCGCCTGTTGTGCGCGCTGATCAGCGGGGCGGGCAAGGCGCTGACGCACCGCATGCTGATGCAGGAAGTCTGGGGGCCGAATCACAGTGAGAGCAGCCATTACCTGCGCATCTACATGAGTCGCTTGCGTCAGAAACTGGAAGCAGACCCGGCCCAGCCCGTGCATCTGCTCACCTTGTCCGGTATCGGTTACAAATTCCAAATCTAGTAAACAGGAACAATCATGCAATCACCTTCCAGCAATAACCGGCAGGCTGCGCTTACCTTGGCAGCGCTGGGTGTTGTTTTTGGCGATATCGGTACCAGCCCGCTCTACGCGCTGAAAGAAAGCCTGTTGCACGCAAGTGGCGGCAGTCCGCAAGCCGCGCATATTTTCGGCATCCTGTCGCTGATCTTCTGGTCGATCATGATGGTGGTGTCGTTCAAATACCTGCTGGCGATCATGCGTGCCGACAACAAGGGCGAGGGCGGTATCCTGGCTTTGATGGCGCTGGCGCAACGCGGCCAGACTCCAGGCAGTAAACGTTCCCGCCTGATCGTCATCCTGGCAATTTTTGGCGCAGCGCTGTTTTACGGCGATGGCATGATCACACCCGCGATCTCGGTGCTGTCCGCCTTTGAAGGGATCAGCGTGATTTCACATGCGTTTGATCAATATATCTTGCCGCTGACTATCATCGTGCTGATTGCACTGTTCATGTTGCAAAAGCATGGCACTTCC
Source organism: Formivibrio sp. oc-25 (assembly GCF_055810895.1). Lineage (NCBI taxonomy): Bacteria > Pseudomonadati > Pseudomonadota > Betaproteobacteria > Neisseriales > Chitinibacteraceae > Formivibrio > Formivibrio sp. oc-25. The sequence goes on from NZ_JBVVOL010000010.1 coordinate 17,428, forward strand.
GCGGTAGGCAAGCTGTTCGGCCCGATCATCATGGTCTGGTTTGCCACGTTGGCAACCTTGGGCGTGATCAGCATTGTCAAGACGCCTGAGGTCTTGCAGGCGCTCAGCCCGCTCCATGCCATGAGTTTCTTTGCCCAATCCCCGCTGCTGGCTTTTACCACCCTGGGCGCAGTGGTGCTGGCCGTTACCGGGGGCGAAGCACTCTACGCCGATATGGGGCATTTCGGTCGCGATGCCATTCGCCGGGCATGGTTTTTTGTCGCGCTGCCGGCACTCACCCTCAACTATTTTGGTCAGGGTGCCTTGCTGCTGCGCACGCCTGCCGCGATCAAGAACCCGTTCTACCTGCTGGCGCCGGATTGGGCCATGGTGCCGATGGTGGTGCTGGCAGCCTGTGCGACGGTGATCGCTTCGCAGGCGGTGATTTCCGGTGCGTTTTCCGTGACCAATCAGGCCGTTCACTTGGGTTATTGCCCACGAATGGCTGTACGGCATACCTCCGAGCATGAAATCGGCCAGATCTATGTGCCGCAGATCAACTGGTTCTTGCTGGTGGCAGTGATTGTGCTGGTGCTGACCTTCAAATCGTCGGGCAACCTGGCGTCCGCCTATGGTTTCTCGGTATGCGCCACGATGGTGATCGAAACTTCGATTGCACTGACCGTGCTCGGACGCGGTTTGAAAGGGCCGCTGCGTCTGTTGGTGTGGGGGGCCGTTGGCTGTTTCCTGCTGGTGGATGCCAGTTTCCTTTCCGCCAACATGTTCAAGCTGGTCGAAGGCGGCTGGTTCCCGCTGCTGATCGGCCTGATCGTATTCACGCTGATGATGACCTGGAAGCGTGGGCGCATGATTCTGTATCGCAAGTTGCGTGAAGGCGAGTTGCCGCTGCGCGGCTTCGTGGAAAGTCTGGAGATGGCGCCACCGCAGCGCGTGGAAGGGGTGGCCGTGTTCATGACCGGCAGTACCGATTCCGTACCGCATGCCCTGCTGCACAACCTCAAGCACAACAAGGTGCTGCATGAGCAGGTGGTGTTCATGACAATCCAGACCAGCGATGAGCCGTATGTGCCGCTGCGCGAACAGGTAGTGATCCGCAAACTGGGCGAAACGTTCTATCAGGTGATCGCCACGCTGGGCTTCAAGGATGATGTGAGTGTGACCTCGATCCAGAATCAGGTCATGCAATTGCAGCCGGAACTCGATTTCGATCCGATGCGTACGTCCTACTTCCTCTCGCGCGAGACCGTGGTCAAGGCGCGTCACCCGGCCCTGACCTGGTGGCAGCACGGGCTGTTTTCCTGGATGTCATCCAACGCGATGCGCGCTACAACCTACTTTGGCATTCCACCCAACCGGGTAGTCGAGATGGGTACGCAGATCGAAATGTAGGCGAGAGGATGAAAAGGGGGCAGAACCGATTCTGCCCCCTTTTCATTTCGACCTTCAATCAGGCCGCGTTTTCTTCCAGCCCGTTATGGCGCAGCAGTGCATCGATTTTGGGTTCGCGGCCACGGAAGGCCTTGAATGATTCCAGTGCCGGGCGTTCGCCGCCGCGTCCCAGGATTTCATGGCGGAAGCGTGCGCCGGTGGCCGGGTTGAGAATCCCTTCCTCCTCGAACGCTGCGTACGCGTCGGCCGACAGCACTTCGGCCCATTTGTAGCTGTAGTAGCCTGCCGCGTAGCCGCCGGCAAAGATGTGGCTGAAACTCTGCGGGAAGCGGTTGTAGAACGGCGGCAGGGGCAAGCCCAGTTCCTGCTGGATGCTCTCGGCCAGTGCCTGCACATCGGTGGGTTCGACGCATTGATGCAGCGCCATGTCGAAGATCGAGAAATACAGCTGGCGCTGCATGCCACTGCCGCTCTGGAAGTTCTTCGCGGCCAGCATCTTGCCGAACAGTTCATGCGGCAAAGGTTCGCCGGTTTCGGCGTGGCTGGTCATTTTCGGCAGCAACTGCCATTCCCAGCAGAAGTTTTCCATGAACTGGCTGGGCAATTCGACTGCATCCCACTCCACACCACTGATGCCGGAGACACCCAGCTCGTCGACTTCAGTCAGCAGATGGTGCAAGGCATGGCCGAATTCGTGGAAGAGGGTGATGACGTCGTCGTGGCGCAATAGGGCCGGTTTGCCGTCGATGCCGCTGGCGAAGTTGCACACCACCAGCGCCACCGGCGTCTGGATGCTGCCGTCAGCGAGCTTGCGCCGGGCGCGTACGTCGTTCATCCAGGCACCGCCCTGCTTGCCTGCGCGGGCGTACAGATCCAGATACAGGCCGCCCACGAGCGAGCCATCGGCATTTTTCAGCTCGAAATAGCAAACGTCCGGATGCCACAGCGGCGCTTCCGCTTCGACAAAGCGCAAGCCGTACAGGGTTTCGATCAGGTGGAACAGGCCGGAGAGTACGTTGGGTTCGGTGAAGTACTGCTTCACTTCCTGTTCGGAGAACGCGTATTTCTGTTCGCGGATCTTCTCTGATACATAGCCCACATCCCATGGCTCAAGCTGACGGATGCCCAGGTTTTCGAATGCCCAGGTCACCATGGCGGCGCGATCGTTCATCACGAACGGACGACAACGGTGCGCGAGATCCTTCAGGAATGTCAGCACCTGCTCCGGCGATTCGGCCATCTTGGTGGCCAGCGATTCCTCGCCGTAGTTGGCAAAGCCCAGCATCTGTGCGGCTTCCTGGCGTAGCTGCAGGATTTCCTTGATCAGCGGGCCGTTGTTCCATTCGTCGCGATCGAATTCGGAAGCGCGCGTAACGTAGGCGGTATACATCTGTTCGCGCAAGGCGCGATCACGCACGTATTGCATGACCGGGATATAACTCGGCGCCTTGAGCGTGAATTTGTAGCCCAGGCGGTTATCGGCTTCGGCGGCAGCGCGGGCTGCGGCCAGATTGTCGGCAGGCAGGCCGGCCAGGCGTTTTTCATCGCGGATATAGGCGGCGTAGCTGTCGGTGGCATCGAGCAGGTTTTGCGAGAAACGATTGGTCAGTTCCGACAGGCGTTCGGCCAGTTGCTTGAAACGCTCCTTCTGTTCGGGCGGCAATTCGGCACCGGACAGGCGGAAATCACGCAGTGCGTGTTCGACAATGGTTTGGCGTGCTTGCGAGTATTTCTTGAAGGCTGCGCTCTTGTGCAGCTTCTTGTAGCCTTCGTACAGCGCTTCGTTCTGGCCGAGCTCGGTATAGAAGTTGGAAATGCGCGCGATATTGCTGTTGTAGGCATCGCGCAGTTCCGGCGAATTGACCACGCTTTCCAGGTGGCCAGCGATTCCCCAGGCCCGGCCGAGCTTTTCCAGCGCGTTTTCCATCGGCTCCACGAAGTTTTCCCAGGTGGGCTTGGCGATCTCTTGTACGGCGCTGACCGCATCACGGCAGTCATTCAGCAGGACATCCAGCGCGGGTGTGATGTGTTCCGGACGCACCTCGGCATAGCGGGGCAATCCGGAAAAATCAAGCAAGGGATTATTTACGGCAACGGTCATGGATGGGCCTCGGGTAAAATGGATGAAATCTCGCATTGAAGAGATGGGCGCAAGGGCAAGAAATTACAAGCTGGGAGCAAGAATGGCAATTGGCAAATTTGGCGATATTACGCCGCAGCTCGGTGAGGGCGCCTGGGTGCATGAAAGTGCTCAGGTTGTTGGCGAGGTGGTATTGGGCGAAGAGAGCTCGGTCTGGCCCAATGTATCGATGCGCGGTGATGTAAATTTCATTCGTATCGGCAAGCAGACCAACATCCAGGATAACGCAGTCCTGCATGTCACGCACAAGCGTGAATCCGATCCGGATGGCGCACCGTTGGTGATCGGCGACCGCGTCACGGTCGGCCATAGCGTGATTCTGCATGGTTGCAGCATTGGCAACGAATGCCTGATCGGCATGGGATCGATCATTCTTGATCGGGCTGTGCTGCAAGATCATGTCATGGTCGGTGCGGGATCACTGGTGCCACCGGGCAAGGTGCTGCGCTCCGGCTACCTCTATCTGGGCAGCCCAGTGCGTGAAATTCGTGCCTTGACCGATGAGGAACTCGCCAGCTTCAATTATTCGGCCAACAACTATGTGAAGCTGATGAAGAAGTATCAGCAGAGCTGATCAGGCAATCTCCAAAACAAACCCCTCGTTTAGCACGAGGGTTTTGTTTTTTACATGGCTGCGCTGGAGTTTCAGACACCCAGCCAGCGTGGCAGGGCCATGGTCAGGTCGGGTATGTAGGTGATCAGCATCAGAATGGTGATGATGACCGCATAATGCGGTAACAATGGCTTGATTACCTGGCTGACCGGCAGCTTGGCGATGCCGGCACCGACGAACAAGCCGGTACCTACCGGCGGGGTGATGGTACCGATGCACAGGTTGTAGACCATGATGATGCCGAAATGCGCCGGGCTGACACCCACCTTGACCGCCAGAGGCAACAGGATCGGGGTGAAGATCAGGATCGCCGGGCCGATATCGAAGAACATGCCCACGACCAGCAGCAGGATGTTGATGATCAACAGTACGGCGAATCTGTCGGTAGTGATACCCAGAATCAGATCACTGATGGCTGCCGGCAAACCGGTAAATGCCATGGCGAACGACATGGTGGCCGATGCCGCCAGCAGGAACATCACCACGCTGGTGATCAGGAAGGTCTGTACCGTCACGGCATACAGATCACGCAGCTTGATCGTGCGGTAGAACACCATGGTCAGGAACATGGTGTAGACCACGGCGATGGCGGATGCTTCAATCGCGGTGAAAACGCCAAACGAAATGCCGCCCACGATCAAACCGATCAGCAGCAGGCTGGGCAGCGCTTCAACCAAAGTCTTGATCGCTACTGGCAACGTCACACGCTCAGCCTTGCGGTAGTTGCGGTTTTTAGCCACCAGCCAGACCACCATCATGCTGCCGATACCCCATAGTACGCCGGCAATGGCGCCGCCAATGAACATGGCTGAAATCGATGCGCCGCCCGCAACGGTTGCGTAGATGATGAACGAAGTGGTCGGCGGAATCAGCATGCCGGTCGGAGCCGAGGCGATATTGGCTGCTGCAGCGACATCGCGGTCATAACCTTCCTTTTCCGCAAACGGAATCATCACGCCACCGATGGCGGTGGATGCAGCAATGGCCGAACCCGATACGCAGCCGAACAGCATGTTGCCGACGATGTTGGTCTGCGCGATGGAGCCGGGAATGCGCCCGCTCACCACCTTGGCCAGGTTGACAAGCCGCTGGGCGATACCGCCGCCATTCATCATCACGCCGGAAAGGATAAAGAACGGAATGGCCAGCAGCGCGAACGAATCCAGGCTGGAAACCATCTTTTGCGCAGCGGTGAAAATGGCCACATCAAACGGCATCATGACCAGCACGGCACCCACCGATGCCGCACCGATGCAGATGGCAATCGGGATATTCAGGGTCAGGAGTGCTGCGAACAGCAGCACCAGGATTACGCCAGCTTCAAGCTGCATTTTTTTCTCCTTCAAGCGCGATTGCACGCATTTCGTCAGCCTCAGGCGCACTGTGGGCTTGCTGGGGTTGCGATGCGCCGACGAGCAGATCTGCAATGTTCAGCAAGCTGTATACAACCGACAGCGCCCCGCCGACGGGCATGGCCAGATAAACATGGCCCATGGAAATGCCCAACACCGGGGATATCTGGTTGAAGGCAACTGCCACAGCCTTGGCGCCACCTGCCACCATGATGAAGCCAGCAAACAGGATAAAGGTCACTTGGGTGAACAGGGCCAGCATCAGCTGTGTCTTGCGCGGTACGTCCTTGAGCAGGTCAAGTGCGATGTGCTCGCTTTTGCCCACGCCGTAGGCGATGCCGACCACGGCCATCCAGATCAGCGCATAGCGCAGGAACTCTTCGGAAAAGATGATCGGGTCTCTGAATACATAACGGCTGACAATCTGCCAGACCGAGACAAACAGCATGGTCGCCATGGCCAGACAAGCAAACGCTTCAATGGCCCTGTCGAGCATCTTTCTGAGCTGCAACACGGTATTACTCCTTTGATCGAATCAGAAACGGGCGATTACTGCGGCGCAATGGCACGAATCTGTTGGTAGATGGCGTAAGCGGACGGTTTTTGCTTGAGTTCTTCGTACAGGGGCGCCACGGCTGCCTGGAAGGACTTGATGTTCACATCCTCATTGAAGGCCACGCCAAATTCGCGCTTGGCTTCTTCTCGTGCTTCATTGATCGCGGTATGCCACACGGTTTTCTGGTAGTCCGTCGATTGCCGTGCAATATCCTGCAGCAGTTTCTGCTGTTCGGCCGGCAGTTTGGCGTAGTCGTCCGAATTGATGATCACGATGTCGGGCACGCGGGTGTGCATATCGTAGGAGTACTGCTTGGCCACTTCGCCGTGGCGCGGTACGGTGATGGCAAACTCGTTGCTTTCGGCGCCGTCGATAATGCCTTGCTGAATCGCGGAATAGGTTTCCGAGTTGTTCATGGCAATCGGCGAGCCGCCCAGCGCACTGACCATCTTGATGCTGGTCATGTTCTGCATCACGCGGATCTTCAGACCCTTCAGGTCGTCCGGCGTACGGATAGCCTTGTCGCGCGTGTAGAAACTGCGCTGGCCGGAATCGTAGTAGGTCAGGCCGACAAAGCGCAGCGGTGCGGTGGATTGGTAGATGGGATCAACGATGCTGCGGTCTTCCATGCTGCGGTAGAAGTGCGTTTCGCTGTCGAACAGATAGGGCATCGAGAACACGCCATACTGCGGCGAGAAGCTCTCCAGCAGGCCGGCGGAAACCTTGGTCATGTTGACCGCACCGGTCTGGGTCAGCTCGACCAGTTCGCGTTCGCCACCCAATTGGCCGTCCGGGAAGACGAGTACCCTGATCTTGCCTTCGCTCTTCTTTTCCAGATCGAGGGCGAAGCGGTCAATGGCATCCTTGACCGGCTTGGGGTTGCTGGCATAGGCGAAGCGCAGGATGGTGACACCCCGGTTGTCGATTTTTTTCAATGCGATAAACGCGATGCATCCCAGCAAGACCAGAAACGGGATGCCGATCAATAATCTGATTTTCACTTTCTAAACTTTCCTGATGGTGATTGTGCCAGGCACGATCAACGTTTTTTTGGCGTGAAAAGACCCCTGGCGCACCCTTGAAGGGGTGCGGCCATGGGGATGACGCCGGTTCGAACTGAATCCGGATCAGATGTAGTGGTTCAGGTACTCGGTGAGTGCCAGGATGGCCATGGATTGGCCGTACGGCATCGAGGTCAGCTTGATGTCTTTGTAGAACTGCTTGGTCGAACCCATCGCGGTGCCGAACGAAACATTGACCAGTTCGCCCTTGTCGTCGATGTTGGCAATTACGCCTTCCACGGCCTTGACGGCCACTGGCAGGTATTCGGCGCCGATATAACGCTTGCGGATCGCCTTGAGCATGCCGAAGGCAAAGCCGGCGGTGGCCGATGCTTCGAGGTAGGAAGTCTCATCGTCGAGCAGGGTGTGCCACAGACCGGTTTCCTTGTCTTGGTACTTGGCCAGTGCCGAAACCTGCGATTTGAAGGTGTCGATCAGGAATTCGCGCAGATGGTCGCCCGGTTGCAGGTTCAGGAGTTCGATGAATTCCGGAATCACGATGGTGATCCAGCTGTTGCCGCGTGCCCACAGCGCTTCGGCGAAGTTGTGGCGACCTTCGAAGTTCCAGCCGTGGAACCACAAACCGCTCTTGGTATCGAACAGATACTTGATGTGGATAAGGAACTGGCGCTTGGCTTCTTCCACGTAATCCGGACGGTTCAGCAGCAGACCGATCTTCGCGAGCGGCAGCACGCTCATCATCAGCGTGTCGTCCCACAGTTGCTGGTGGTTGTCATTGTTGAAAACGATATGCTGGAAGCCGTGGTCTTCGGTGCGCGGCATGTCGTACATGACATAGTCGGCCCAGATTTCCAGGTACGGCTTGTAGGTGCTGTTGCCGGTGCGCTCGTACAGATAAGCCAGCGTCAGCATGGCAGCCATGGTGTTGATGTTCTTGGTCGGTGTGCCGGCTTCGAAACGGTTCTTGAACCAGTCGGTGATGACTTGCAGGCATTGCGCGTCGTGCGTCTGGTCAAAATAGCGATACAGGCCATACAGGCCGACGCCGTGGGTCCACTCCCAATCGTTCCAGCCCTTGGTATCGATGATGCGGCCATCTTCCAGCTTGAGCAGGAATTCGCCGGTTTCATCCTTGATGTTGACCAGGTTGTCCATCAGCTTGGCGATATGGCCATGTACCTCGCGCGGAGTCACTTTGGGTTGATGGTTGGCTGCCATGTTCTACTACTCCTTGTGTCTAGAATGACAAACAGTGTGATTCAGGTCGCTTGCCGGGCTACATGCCTGGCGGGTGATGCTTTTCATCAGTACGCAACATTAGTGATTTGCGCACGCAATCGCCTTTAAATGATGGCCAGTTGTCGCGGAAGATGGCAACGATTTCAAGGCCGGGCTGTCGGTGGGGTTTTATGCTGCATCGCATGACAATAAGGAGATAAATAACATGATACTGGGAATTCGCGCGCACGATCTGGGCATGGGCAGTGCTTCCGAGCTGGCGGCGCTGGCAGCAGAACGCGGCCTGCAAGCGGTGCAGCTGGCACCGGCCAAGGCGATTCCGGGCGCGCCGCCGGTGGGGGGCTGGAATCCCGGTTTTGCCTGGCAAACCGCGCAGGCGTTTGCCAAACAGGGCGTGCAGATCGCTGTGCTGGGCTGCTATATCAACCCGGTCCATCCTGATCCGGCAGCCCGCAGGGCCGAGATCAAGCGTTTCAAGGAAGCACTGCGTTTTGCACGTGATTTCGGCGCCAGCGTGGTCGGCACCGAGACCGGTTCGCTCTACGCCGATTGCAGCCCGCATCCGGGTAATCGCGACGAGGCCGCGCTGGTCGATTTGTTGTGTACCCTGCGTGAGCTGGCCGAAGAGGCCGAGAAATGGGGTGTGATGATTGCGCTCGAGGCGGCGGCCGAGCACGTGGTCTACGATATCGACCGGCTGCATCGCGTGTTGCAGGCACTCGATTCCAACCATGTACAAGTGATCTATGATCCGACCAACATCATCCTGCCCGATGAGTGCGCGGATCAGGGCGCCTATTTTGATCGGGCGCTGGAATTGATCGGTGAAAAGATCGTGACCTTGCACGCCAAGGATTTCATCGTGCGCGATGGCAAGCTGGTTCGGGTACCGCCGGGGCAGGGGATTCTGGATTACGCTGCGCTGTTGCAACGTGTGGGCAAGCTCAAGCCCGGCATACCGCTGCTGATGGAGGAGACCGCCGGTGAAGCGCGTGATCCGGCGCTGGCCTATCTGCGCAGCTTTGATGCGCTGTGCTGATCAGTATTGGGGTAAAATCCATATAAAAAGCCTGCTTGGAAACAAGCAGGCTTTTTGCTCAACAGAGCCTAGTACTTGCCGAGCTCCAGCCGGCCTTCACCCAGTACCTTGCCATCCTTGTTCGGTGCATCAAGCGCGCGCACCGTCAAGGTGTAGCGGGCACCCTTGCCGCCCGAGCAGGGGGGAAGATAAGCCCCCGGCGCATCATCACCCTGGTGCGGGCTGACCAGGAAAAAACCAGCCGGCAGATTCATGCTGTTGCCATGGATCGAGGGAACCTGCGCACTGGCAACACCTTTGGGCACGATGTAACCGATACGCCCCATCCCGCCATGGTCGAGTTTGCTGCCTTTTTCCGAGAATTCCAGCAAAAGTGCGGCGGTGCCGGTGGGCAGGTCGAATACATTGAGGGCTGGCGTGGCGCCTGCTCCGCCATGTCTGGGGCACTGCTGGCCAACGGGAATGCTCACACCATTCCACGCCGGATTGGCAAAGCGTACGGTCAGGCGAGTTTCTGCCTGCAGTGGCATGGCCAGACAAAGCAATAACAAAATCCGTTTAAACACGATTGTTCTCCCCGACAGTTCAAAAATAATTTTAGTCGATTCGATGCCTGCGGCGTGTGGGGACGGTCACAAAAAACAAAACGGCGGGAGGACCCCGCCGTTGCTTGAATGCCTGCAAATGCTCAAGCGTTGAGTGCCTTGAGAACTGCGGCATAATCCGGTTCCTGCTTGATTTCAGGCACCAGTTCAGCGTGGATCACCTTGTCCTGCTCGTCCAGTACGATCACTGCGCGTGCGGATACGCCGACCAGCGGGCCATCTGCGATTTCAACACCATAGTCGGCCAGGAAAGCGCGACCGCGCATGGTGGAGAGCGTGATCACATTTTCCAGCCCTTCAGCGCCACAGAAACGAGCCTGGGCAAAAGGCAGGTCCGCCGAGATGCAGAGCACAACGGTGTTGGTGAGGCCTGCAGCTTCCTGATTGAAGCGGCGCACGGAAGCGGCGCAGACACCCGTATCGATGCTCGGAAAAATGTTCAGTACTTTCTTCTTGCCGGCGAGGCTGGCAAGTGTCACATCTGCCAGATCCTTGCCTACCAGATTGAAGGCTTTGGCCGTGCTGCCGACAGAAGGGAAGTTGCCATTGAGGGTGACGGGGTTGCCGCCGAGCTTGGTTGATGCCATGTATATCTCCAGTTTGACTTTATGTGTTATTGAGAGTGCTTGCCATTATCAGTAATGCGATGCATCTCTGCAAGTGAGTGCTGGTGACAGTCCTGAAAAGACCGGCTGGCGCCGGTCGTGGCATCATTTTTCGGTGAGAAGCATTTTTTCAGTTTCAGGCAGCAACGGCTTCAAAGCTTCCTGATAATTGGGCTCGGCGTTGATGTCGGCAACCAGTTCGGCGTACAGCACTTCGTCATTGGTATCCAGTGCCAGCAGGGCGGTAGCCATCAGCCCGGACAAAGGTACATCGGTGATCATGACGCCGTAGTCCTTGTGGAAATCACGTCCACGCAGGGTCGAGAGCAGGTGGAGCTTGCGAAATCCTTCGGATACGGCAATGCGCGACAGGGCGTATGGCGTGTCTACCGATACGATCATGACGACGGTGTTTTCCAGCGTGTACGCCAGCTTTTCGAGTTGGCGGGCAATGGTCAGCCCGATTGCGGCATCCAGGCTGGGAACCACGGCGATCAGCTTGCGCTGGCCCCAGTATTTGGAGAGTGCAACATCCTGCAATTGGGTGTCGACCAGCATGAAACTGTGCGCGATATCGCCTGCGCGCGGAAAGCGTCCGCCAACGCTGACCGGGGTGCCATTAAGCATGATGGTGGCCATGGAAAGAACTCCTGATGCGGGGTGGTGATGATAGCTTCAGTATGGAATGGAATCGGCCGAAAACAAGGGGCTACTCGTAGAACCAGTAGAGTGAGTAGCCGGTGGATTTCAGTGCCTGCGTTTCCAATTGCAGGAAGGCATGCAACTCATCGCGCGCCGGCAGGCTTTTACGATTCTTTTCCTGGCTGGCCAGGTATTCGTGTGGGCGGAATATGCGGCGGGCGACAATCTGTTCCTGATTGTCGGTGAGTGTGAGTTCGAGCAGCGGCAGTGCCTGTTCGTATCCTGCCAGGTTGCGCAGCGTGGCAGACAGCTGAATCAGGGTAGGGTGATCCGGCACATAAGTCAGTTCGGACCATTCAAGTCGCAGGCGGTCTGCCTGCGCTGGCAGCGGCATATCGCAGCCAAGTTGCGCACATAGCCGCGTCATGGGCGGCTGCAGCATCGGAAACTCCATTGCCAAGGTCATTCGATAGGCAAAGATGAGTTGTGCGATGAGTGCCAGTGCGGCAAGGCTGGTGCCTACCAGCCACCAGCCGGCATGACGTGGCTTGGGTAGTGGCGCGAACAGTGCATCGTCCTCGGGCAGCAGGATAGGGTGGTAGCCGGTGTCGACGGTTTTCTCGCCGATGGCTGGAGTGTTTGCGGGCAAGGAGTGATTGGCGGGCGGCGATGATTGCGGCAGCGGTTCGAAGACTTCAGATGGCGTATCGGTTTCGGGCTGCACGTTGTCTGGCAAGACAGCTGCCGGTGACAACGCAAAACTCGCCTGCTCGGCCGTTTCCTCAGGGGCCGGCACGGGTGCCTGCGCTACCTCTGGCAAGTCTACTGACGGCTGAGGTAGCAGGCTGTCTCGGGCATTGAAAATCAGTGCGCAACGACCACAGCGCACCTTGCCCTGATGGGCAGCAAGCTGGGTGTCGGTAACCCGGAAGGCTGTGGCGCAGTTCGGGCAACGGGTGATATGGTCCATGCGCCGATTCTAGATCATTTCCAGGCTATTTACGTGTGCCGGACAGGCAAACCCAGCCTTCTTCCACGGCTGGCGCAGAAAAATCAAACCACTGGCCATAGATGGCCATGACATCGTCGGCTTGCTCTTCCAGAATGCCGGAAAGTGCGATCCGCCCACCATGGCGCACCTTGCCTGCCAACAAGGGGGCGAGTGCCTTGAGAGGGTTGGTCAGGATGTTGGCCAGCACCACATCGTATTGTTGATCCGGTGCGGCATCCGGCAGGAAGAAACGGATGTCGACATGATTCTGCTCGGCATTCTGGCGCGATGCGATCATGGCTTGCGGGTCGATATCGACACCATCCGTCTGGCCTGCGCCCAGTTTTTTTGCGGCAATGGCCAGGATGCCGGAACCACAGCCGTAATCGAGTACTGTTTCTCCGCCACGGATGTTGGCGTCGACCCATTTCAGGCACAGGCGTGTGGTGGGATGGCTACCGGTACCAAAAGCCAGGCCGGGATCGAGCTGTATGTTGACCGCCGCCGGATCCGGGCATTCGTGCCAGGTGGGTGTGATCCACAGCCGCTGCGAGATTGGAATTGGCTCGAATTGCGATTGGGTCAGGCGAACCCAGTCCTGTTCTTCAACGATGCTCACGTCATGCGGGGGGAGGTCGATGCGTACGGCATTGGCTGCCGCCACGGCCATCAACTCGGCGTCGGCTGATTCTTCCAGCAGGGCGACCACCACACTTTTTTCCCAGAGTTGATCAACCGGTTCGCCCGGTTCACCAAAAATGGGTTTTTCTTCAGCCGTGCCCGCTGCGGCATCTTCGATCGAAACGGATAGGGCGCCCAGGTCAAACAGCGCGTCCGAGAGCGCTTCGGCGTGGGTGGAATCAGCGGTGATGCGAAGTTCTTGCCAGGGCATGGTATGTGAGGCGCCAGGGGTGAGGTGTAGGAGTGAAAACGAAAGGCGAAGCGTGGGGAATGGGGGGTTGCCCTTATTCCTCATGCCTCGCCTCTCACGTCATTACTGCTGTTTTTCCAAAAGGGAGCGGATATCCGGCATGCGGTGTTCCAGGTGATGGATGCTGGCTCCGCCCTTGACGAAACCGGCATCGATCAGCAGTTGCTGATGCAGCGGGATATTGGTGTGAATGCCTTCCACCACCATTTCGGAAAGGGCAATGCGCATGCGGGCCATTGCCTGCTCGCGTGTATCGCCATAGGTGATGATCTTGCCGATCATCGAATCGTAGTTCGGCGGTACGAAATAGCCTTGGTAGACGTGCGAATCGACACGCACACCTGGGCCACCCGGTGCATGGTAGGTGGTGATGCGACCGGGACTCGGCGTGAATTTGAGCGGGTCTTCCGCATTGATGCGGCACTCCATGGCGTGACCCTTCATCTTCACGTCTTTTTGGGTGTAGCGCAGCTTTTCGCCATAGGCGATGCGGATCTGTTCCTGCACGATATCGATGCCGGTAATCAGTTCTGTGACCGGGTGCTCGACCTGCACGCGCGTGTTCATTTCAATGAAATAGAATTCGCCGTTTTCATACAGAAATTCGAACGTACCCGCACCACGATAGCCAATCTGGCGGCAGGCCTCGGCACAGGCTTCACCCACGCGTTTGCGCTGGGCATCGGTAATGCCGGGCGCCGGCGCCTCTTCGATTACCTTCTGGTGGCGGCGCTGCATCGAGCAATCGCGCTCGCCCAGGTAGATGGCATTACCATGCTGGTCGGCCAGGATCTGGATTTCGATGTGGCGCGGCTTCTGCAGGAATTTTTCCATGTAGACCATGGGGTTGCCAAAGGCGGCGCCCGCCTCGGACTTGGTCATTTCGACTGCGCGCAGCAGCTCTTCCTCGTTGTGAACCACACGCATGCCGCGACCACCACCACCACCGGCAGCCTTGATGATGACGGGGTAACCGACCTGCTGTCCCATCTTGAGGATTTCCTGCGGGTCGTCAGTCAATGCGCCGTCCGAGCCGGGAACGCAGGGCACGCCGGCCTTTTTCATCGCATCCTTGGCGGAAACCTTGTCGCCCATCAGGCGGATGGAGTCCGGACGCGGGCCGATGAAGACAAAGCCGGATTCCTCGACGCGCTGGGCAAAATCGGCGTTTTCCGACAGGAAACCATAACCAGGGTGAATTGCTTCGGCCTGTGTGACTTCGGCGGCAGCAATCAGGGCCGGAATGTGCAGGTAGCTTTGCGGGCTGGGTGCCGGGCCAATGCAGACCGATTCATCGGCCAATTTGACATATTTGGCTTCACGGTCGGCTTCAGAGTGCACGACAACCGTTTTGATGCCCATTTCGCGGCAGGCGCGCAATACCCGCAGGGCGATCTCGCCGCGGTTGGCAATCAGGATTTTTTCAAACATGGTTTGCTCCAGTGAACGAGTGAAGCAGTGAAAAAGTGAACGGGGAAGGATCTGGCCTTCACCCGTTCACTTGTTCACATGTTCACTGAATCGGGTTAGCCAATGACAAACAGCGGTTCGCCATATTCGACCGGCTGGCCGCTTTCGATCAGGATGGCCTTGACCACACCAGCCTTGTCGGCTTCGATCTCGTTGAGCAGCTTCATGGCTTCGATGATGCACAGCGTATCGCCGACATTCACGGTCTGGCCGACTTCGACAAAGGAGGTGGCGCCGGGCGAGGGCGAGCGATAGAAGGTGCCGACCATCGGGGATTTGACAACGTGGCCTGCCGGCAGATCGCTGCCTGACTCTGCCGGTGCGGCTGCGGCCGCTACTGGTGCAGCTGCTGGCGCTGCTGCGGGTAGCTGGTATTGCATCGGTGCCTGGTGAATAAACGCCGGCATGTTGTTGTTGACGCGCGTGATACGGACTTTTTCTTCGCCTTCGGTCACTTCCAGCTCGGCAATGCCGGATTCTTCAACCAGGTCGATGAGTTTTTTCAGTTTTCTCAAGTCCATTGAATTTTAGCTCCTTCTTGAAAAAGCCGGACTTAACCGGCCTTGGGGGTATATTCGAGCGCGTGACGCAGCGCATATTCATAACCTTTGGCACCCAGCCCGCAGATCACGCCAACAGCGATATCAGAGAAATACGAGTGGTGACGGAAAGCTTCCCGGGCATGCACGTTGGAGAGATGCACTTCAATAAAGGGCATCTTGCTCGCGGCCAGCGCATCACGGATGGCGACGCTGGTGTGGGTAAAGGCTGCCGGGTTGATCACGACAAAGTCAGTACCATCACTCAGGGTGGCCTGAATGCGTTCAATCAGTTCGTATTCGCGGTTGGACTGGAATGTTTCTATTTCCGCGCCGTGAGCCTGCCCCAGTTCGATGAGGCGGGCATTGATGCTGGCCAGCGTATCTGCACCGTAGTGCTTGGGCTCCCGTACACCGAGCAAGTTGAGGTTGGGACCATGCAAAACCAGAATCCTGCGGGTATTGGCCATGGTGATATCAATCCTTTTGCAAGTGTATCAGCATGCATTGCATCAAGCTGAAAGCGGGTAATGCAGGTTGCTATGACCCGCTAAAACCGGCGAAGTTTGCCGTAGCTGCTTGATATTTGTCCAGCAAAATCCGAGAAAATGAATAAACGTCGTTGAACGTGTAAATCTGCGTTAAGCAAAAATGCAGTAATCGATCGCTGTGCCGGAGGAGAGTGCAAAGCCGTTTGCGGCTGGCCCGGCTGTTATAATCCGCCGATTGTTCTCCTATTGAGTGCGGCATGCAAGTTTCCGATTTCGATTATTTCCTGCCTGAACATCTGATCGCGCAATTTCCTCCGGCTGTGCGCGGAGCCAGCAGGTTGCTGCACGTGGAGGGCGATCGACTCGAAGATATGCAGTTTGCTGGCTTGCCGGGCTTGCTGCGCGCAGGCGATTTGCTGATATTTAACGATACGCGCGTGATCAAGGCACGATTGTTCGGTAAAAAGGAAAGTGGTGGTCAGGTCGAAGCGCTGGTCGAGCGCGTGCTCGATGCCCATCAGGCGCTGGCGCACGTGCGCGCATCCAAATCGCCCAAGCCGGGAACGCGCCTGATTTTTGCGGGCAAGTGGTCTGCCGAGATGGTCGAGCGCCAAGGAGATCTATTCTTGCTGCGTTTTGCCGGCGAGCAGAATGTGCTCGATATCCTGGATGAAGCAGGACAGTTGCCGCTGCCGCCTTATATCACCCATACCCCGGATGAAGAAGATGCCAAGCGTTATCAAACCGTCTATGCGCGTGATCCGGGCGCGGTAGCGGCGCCAACCGCTGGCCTGCATTTCACTGAGCAGATGCTGCAAGAGGTACAAGCTGCTGGCGTGAATACGGCTTTCGTGACCTTGCACGTCGGTGCCGGCACTTTCCAGCCGGTGCGGGCTGAAAATGTGGCCGAGCACGTCATGCATCGCGAGCGCTACACCATCCCGGCGGCCACGGCTGAGTTGATCCGGCAAACCCGTGCGGCGGGAGGTCGCGTGATTGCGGTCGGCACTACCAGCCTGCGTGCACTGGAGGCATCGAGCCAGCACGGGCTGCTGGCCGAATTGCAGGGTGATACAGATATTTTCATCACGCCTGGCTACCAGTTCAGGGTGGTGGATCGACTGATCACCAATTTTCATTTGCCCAAATCGACGCTACTGATGCTGGTGGCGGCGTTTGCCGGGTATGACACGATCATGGCCGCCTATCGCCATGCCATCGACCATCAATACCGTTTTTTCAGTTACGGAGATGCCATGCTGCTTGAGCGGCAACCGTAATTTTTTCAACGCGCCGGACTGTGTTTCCGGTTTGCACAAGGATGTTTCTGATGAAGTTTGAACTCAAGGCCACCAGTGGCGCAGCCCGCCGCGCTACGCTTACGCTTGATCATGGCGTGGTTGAAACCCCGGTATTCATGCCGGTTGGCACCTACGGTACGGTCAAGGCGATGACCCCGCGTGATCTGAACGACATTGGCGCGCAGATTGTTCTGGGTAACACCTTTCACCTGTGGCTGCGCCCCGGGCTGGAAGTGATTGAAACCTTTGGCGGTCTGCATGGCTTCATGGGTTGGGACAAGCCGATCCTGACCGATTCTGGCGGTTTTCAGGTGTTCAGTCTGGGCGCTCTGCGCAAGATCACCGAGGAAGGTGTGAAGTTCCAGAGCCCGATCAATGGCGACCGACTCTTTCTGACGCCGGAAGAATCGATGCGCATCCAGACGGTACTCAACTCCGATATCGTGATGATTTTCGACGAATGCACGCCGTATCCGGCCGATCGTAAGCAAGCGGGCGATTCGATGCGCCTGTCCTACCGCTGGGCCAAGCGCTCGCGTGCCGAGTTTGATCGCTTGCAGAACCACAATGCGCTGTTCGGTATCGTGCAGGGTGGCATGCACGAAGACCTGCGCGAGGAATCACTGGCCGGGCTGACCGATATCGGTTTTCATGGCTATGCGATCGGGGGGCTGTCGGTGGGCGAGCCCAAGGAGGAGTTCACCCGGATCCTGGCGCATACCGCGCCCAAGCTGCCGACCCACTCGCCGCGCTATCTGATGGGCGTGGGCACGCCTGAGGATCTGGTGTTTGCCGTCGGCCAAGGCGTGGATATGTTCGATTGCGTGATGCCGACGCGCAATGCGCGCAACGGCATGCTGTTCACGCGCTGGGGCGATATCAAGATCAAGAATGCCAAGTATCGCAATGATCCTCGCCCGCTGGATGAGGGGTGCAGTTGCTATGCCTGCCGCAATTTCAGCCGGGCCTACCTGCATCACCTGTTCCGTGCTGGTGAAATCCTGGGGGCACAGCTCAATACCATCCACAACCTGCATTACTATCAGGAGCTGATGCGCGATATTCGTGCGGCAATTGAAGTTGATGGCTACGCGGCATTTGCTGCACGCTTTGCGGTTGAGCGGGCACGCGGCGCCGACTGATTGGATCTGGAGAGTAACTGAAGAAGTGGGCCGCCTTATTGCTGGCGGCCCATCTGTGCCGGACAGGTTTATTGCTGGTGCGTCAATTGGTTATTTTCAAAGCGAACCGGATCGCCCACCTTGAAGCCATGCGCTTGCGTGTCGAATGTCATGCTTTTTTCTTCGCCATTGTTCAGGCGGAAACTGACCTCATGATACTTGCCTGACTTCAGGCGTTTTTCGATCTCATTGCCGGCCAGTGCCCCACCTACGGCACCGACAATTGTGGCGATGGTGCGTCCGTCGCCTTTGCCGACCTGATTGCCCAATGCGCCACCAACCACGCCGCCGCCAATCTGGCCAAGCAGTGTGCCTTGCCCCGGTTTTTCCACTTCGCGTACCGAGGTGACGGTGCCACAGGTCGGGCATGCGCTTTTCTGGTCGCGCGGTGCGGTCATGACCGACTTGATCGCCTGTTTCTTGCGCTCCAGGGCTTCGCGCTGGCAGGTGGCGGATTCAGCCTTGCCCAATTCCTTGCAAAATGCCAGATCGCTTTTATAGTCTTGCTCGATTTTGGGTTTGTTGGTGTTGAGATTGCCGTAATAGATCCGGGTTTGCTGGACCGGATCACGCTTGTTCCAGGCTGCGGTGTAGGCGGCCTTTTTCTTGGCGGTGGCTTCCTTGAGGCAAGGCTGAATTTCTGGTTTGTCCAGTTCCTTGCAGACGGCGGTATCGGTTTTGAATTCTGATTCGATCCCGGCGCGGATATCACTGAGCGTCGCTGCGCTTGCCAGATGCGTGGTGACAAAAAATGCGATGGCCAGGGGCAGAACTTTGTAGTGCATGGCGTGTCTCCTGATGCGGTGCAAGTGTCGGATGCCATGATAGCGCCATCCCGACTGCGACGTGAGGTGGATTTTGCATGGCGCAGCAGCTAGAATGGGCCGCCTTGATTCTTGCCAGATCTAATTAACTGAGACAAAGGAATATTCATGTTTATTGCACCTGCCTACGCAGCCACTGCTGGTTCGGAGAGCTTCTTGCTGCAACTGGCGCCGATGCTGGTTATCGGTGTGTTGTTCTGGTTCCTGTTGATTCGTCCGCAGCAAAAACGTGCCAAGGAACATGCGGCCATGCTCAGCGCACTAGCCAAGGGTGACGAGGTATCGACCGCCAGCGGCATTCTGGGCCGCGTGATCAAGGTCGACGAAACCTATTTCGTGCTTGAGATCGCGGATGGCGTGCAGATCGTGGTGCAGCGCGCAGCTGTTGCTGCCAAGCTTGAAGAAGGTACGCTGAAAAAAATCAGCCGCTAAGCAGGTATCGGGCGACACGCGCGAAGTAATGGCTTCGCGCCTGTCGCTTTTTTCATTTTGATGGATTCGCCATGAATCGCTATTCGCTCTGGAAGTACATCCTGATTGCCGTGACGCTGGTTGCGGCGCTTCTCTATACCCTGCCAAATTTTTACGGCGAAAGCCCTGCAGTCCAGATATCGAGCGGACGGGCAACGCTCAAGCTCGATGAATCAATCCTGACGCGGACCCAGGATCTGGTGCGTACCGCAGGGTTGACGCCGGAAGGGGCGATGTTCGAAAACGGTTCGGCCAAGTTGCGCTTTGCCAATACCGAGGATCAGCTCAAGGCCAAGGATGTGATCCAGTCCGCATTGGGCGAGGATTACATCGTTGCACTTAACCTGCTGTCGCGCACACCCGCCTGGCTTGCAAGCATCGGTGCCAAACCGATGTTCCTGGGGCTGGATTTGCGCGGCGGCGTGCACTTCCTGCTGGAAGTGGACATGAAAGCGGCGGTCGACAAGGCGCTGGAGAAAACGGCCGGCGAAATCCGCCGCGAACTGCGCGACAAGAAGATCCGCTATGGCCGTATCAGCCGCGAGCGTGATCGGGTCGAAGTGCAACTGCGCGACGCGGAAACCGTGGATGCTGCCAGTGCCGCCATTCGTCGCGTTCTGCCGACGCTGACCATCACCGAAGTCAAGGAAAGTGGCAGCTACAAGGTCATGGTGGCGTATGGCCAGCAGGCACTGTTGCAACTGAAGACCGATGCCGTGGCACAGAACGTGACCACGCTGCATAACCGCGTCAACGAGCTGGGTGTGGCCGAGCCGATCATTCAGCAGCAGGGCGAAGGGCGGATCGTGGTGCAGTTGCCGGGTGTGCAGGATACGGCCAAGGCCAAGGATATCCTGGGGCGTACCGCCACGCTGGAAGTGCGTCTGGTTGAGGACGACCAGGCCAAGCTGACTGAAGCCATGGGTGGTAATGTTCCGCTTGGTTATGAGCTGATGACCGAGCGCGGCCATGATGGCCAGCCGCGCCCGATTCTGCTGCGCAAGGAAGTCGAGTTGACCGGCGAAAACATCAATGATGCCCAGGCCGGTTTTGACGAACAGAACCAGCCAGCCGTACATATCAATCTCGACGCCGTGGGCGCCAGTATTTTCCGTGACCTTACCCGAGACAACATCGGCAAGCGTATTGCCATGGTGCTGGTGGAAAAGGGCAAGGGTGAGGTCGTTACCGCCCCGGTAGTGCGTGCCGAGATCGGTGGTGGCCGCGTGCAGATTACCGGCTCGATGGGTGTGCAGGAAGCCAATGATGTGGCCCTGCTGCTGCGTGCCGGTTCGCTGGCTGCGCCGATGAGCATTGCCGAAGAACGTACCATCGGCCCGAGCCTGGGTGCCGAGAACATTACCAAGGGCTTCCACTCCACCCTGTACGGTTTTGCCGCGATCACGCTGTTCATGGTGGTCTACTACCGCGTGTTCGGGGTGGTGTCGGCGGTCGGTCTGGCTACCAACCTGTTGTTCCTGCTCTCTTTGCTTTCCCTGTTGCAGGCAACGCTGACCCTGCCCGGTATCGCGGCCATTGCGCTGGCACTGGGCATGGCGATTGACTCGAACGTGCTGATCAACGAGCGCATACGTGAGGAATTGCGTAATGGCGTGCCGCCGCAGTCGGCCATTTCCGCCGGCTACGAGCATGCCTGGGCCACCATTCTGGATTCGAACATCACCAGCCTGATTGCCGGTATTGCGCTGCTGATCTTCGGTTCGGGCGCAGTGCGCGGTTTTGCCGTGGTGCACTGCCTGGGGATTCTGACTTCGATGTACAGCTCGGTGTTCGTCTCGCGCGGTGTGGTCAATCTGATTTACGGCTATCGTCGCCGCCTGACCTCGATTGCGGTCTGAGTTGGTAGAGGATTTGAAAATGATCGAACTGTTTCATGTAAAACGCGATATTCCCTTCATGAGCTATGGCAAGCTCACTACGGCGATATCGCTGGCTACCTTTGTAGCGGCCGTATTCTTCCTGATTTTCAAAGGATTGAATTTCGGAGTTGAATTCACCGGCGGTACCGTACTGGAAGTGCGCTACAGCCAGTCGGCCGACATGCAAAAAATCCGCGAGCATGTCGATGCGCTAAAGTATGGCGAATCGCAGGTGCAGTCGCTCGGTACCACGCGCGATGTGATGATTCGTCTGCCGAACATCAAGGATAAAACGTCGGCTCAGCTTTCCAACGAAGTATTGGCCGAGCTGAAAAAAGACGATGCTGCCGTGGAAATGCGCAAGGTCGAGTTTATCGGCCCGTCGGTCGGTGATGAACTGGTCACGCACGGCCTGACGGCGACCCTGCTGGTATGCGTGGGCATCATCATTTACCTGGCCATCCGTTTCGAATGGCGTTTTGCATTGTCAGCAGTGATCGCCAACATGCATGACGTGGTGATCATTCTGGGTTGCTTCGCGCTGTTTCAGTGGGAATTTTCGCTGCCGGTGCTGGCCGGCGTGCTGGCCGTGCTCGGTTATTCGGTGAACGAGTCAGTAGTGGTGTTTGACCGGATCCGCGAAAACTTCCGCAAGGCCGAAATGCGCGGCAGGTCGGTGCCCGAGGTGATCGATAATGCCATTACCGCCACCATGAGCCGGACCATCATTACCCACATGTCGACCGAAATGATGGTGCTGTCGATGCTGATCCTGGGTGGGCCGAGCCTGCACTACTTTGCCATTGCCTTGACCATTGGCATCGTGTTCGGCATCTATTCCTCGGTGCTGGTCGCCAGCCCCTTGTTGTTGCTGTTCGGGCTGACGCGCGAAAACATGATCAAGCCGGTGAAGGTCAAGGAAGAGGCAGTGGTTTGATCACCTGCGACCATTGAATTTTTCCTGCGCCGGCGAGTCTATCGTCGGCGTTTTCATATATGTGAGGCTTTGATGCTTGAATTCTGGACCTGGTTGTCGACCGGCCTTGCTTTTCTGGTGGATGTCTTCTTGCGGCTGGATGTGCATCTGGCCGTGTTGGTTGGCCAGTACGGCCCGTGGATTTACGCCATCCTGTTCGCAGTCATATTTTGTGAGACCGGGCTGGTTGTTATGCCATTTCTGCCTGGTGATTCCTTGTTGTTCGTCGCCGGCGCGCTGGCGGCGCTGGGTCAGATGGATCCGGTAATTCTTGTGGCTGCACTGATGGCCGCCGCCATTCTGGGCGACTCGACCAATTATTTCGTGGGCCGATTCGCCGGTGAAAGGCTGTTCGCCAATCCGGATTCGAAGATTTTCCGGCGCGATTATCTGGATCGAACCCATGCCTTTTATGAGCGACATGGCGGCAAGACCGTGACGCTGGCACGTTTTGTCCCGATCGTGCGTACGTTTGCCCCCTTTGTGGCCGGCGTGGGAGAAATGCCGTATCTGCGTTTCCTGGGTTTCAGCGTGCTGGGAACATTGCTTTGGGTGGGCGGCCTGGTGACACTCGGTTACCAGTTCGGCAACGTCGAATTCATCAAGAAGAATCTCTCGCTGGTGTTGATCGGCATCGTGGCACTTTCCTTTGCGCCAGCAGTTGTTCAATTCCTGCGTGCGCGCATGACCAAGGCAGTCGTTCATGAGTGACAAGGCAAGTATTCGTGCTGCTTTCAACGCTGCTGCCCACGGGTATGATGCCGCAGCGGTGCTGCAGCGCGAGGTGGTGGATCGCATGCTGGATCGTCTTGCCGTGATCAGGATCGAGCCGCAAGGCATGCTCGATGCCGGCTGTGGTACCGGCTACGCTGGGCCGCTGCTGCAGGAGCGTTACCCGCAAACGCGCCTGGTTGAATTCGATCTTGCCCCTGCCATGCTGGAGATCGCGCGCCAGCGTGGTGCCAGAGGCTGGAACCGCTGGTTGCATGGCTTGCGTGGCAGGCCCGCAGCGGTGCAGGTATGTGGTGATATCGAACACATGCCTTTTGCTGATGGCTCCCTGGATTTTGTCTGGTCCAGCCTGGCGTTGCAGTGGTGCGAAACGCCGGACAAGGCGTTTGCCGAATGTCTGCGGGTGCTGCGTCCGGGCGGATTATTCCTGTTTTCCACGCTGGGGCCCGATACCCTGAAAGAGCTGCGTGCCGCCTTCAGCGGGGTGGATGGGCATGCGCATGTCAACCGCTTCATCGACATGCATGATCTGGGCGATGCGCTGGGGCGGGTGGGTTTTTCCGCGCCGGTGATGGAAATGGAAAACCTCGTCATGACCTACACCAGCGTGCGCGAGGTGTTGGCGGACCTGAAAGGGATCGGTGCGCACAGTCTGCGTGGCGGTGATCGGCGCAGCGGCCTGATGGGCAAGCAAGCCTGGCGCAGTATGGAGGCCAGTTATGAGCGCTTCCGTGCCGATGGCTTGTTGCCTGCTACTTATGAAGTGATCTATGGCCATGCCTGGAAAGGCGAGCCTGCCGCACGCACCTTGCCGGATGGCCGGCAGATCATCAGTTTCAGGCCAAGAACATGAGCCGCTTTTTTATCACCGGTACCGATACTGATGTCGGCAAGACCGTGGTCACGGCACAGTTGCTGCGTGGGCTGGCGCGCAGCGGATTGCGGGCCGTTGGCATGAAACCGGTGGCCTCCGGTTGTGATTGGCGGGAAGGGCAATTGCACAATGCCGATGTTGATGCGCACAGGCGGGCCGGCAATGTCGACGCTCCGCTGTCATGGGTGAGTCCCTATCGGTTTGAGCCGGCCATCTCGCCGCATCTGGCGGCTTGCCAGGCTGGCGTGTCGATCGATATCGGTCATCTGGTGACGTGTGCCGATCAGCTGGAACACTTGGCCGATATCGTGCTGATCGAAGGCGCGGGCGGCTGGCTGGCACCCCTGTCGGATTCGACGTGCATGGAGGACTTGGCCAAGGCTTTGGTTGCGCCGGTGATTCTGGTGGTCGGGATGCGCCTTGGTTGCCTCAATCATGCCATGCTCAGCGTGCGTGCCATCCGGCACAGCGGTTTGCCCTTGGTGGGTTGGGTGGCCAATCAAGTCGATCCGGTCATGCAGTGCTACCCGGAAAACCTGGCCTGGCTGCAACAGGCAATCCCGGCACCTTGCCTTGCGGAAATTTCATACTCGCCTGATGCTGAAGTGCAGGCGATCTCCGGAGATCGTATTGCATTGCTGATGCAAGACTTCGGGATGCACATGGGCTGAGTATTGTGCCTCCCCCGCAGGGAGTCGGCCGCTACAGATTTTTAACGGGTTCTGACAGGAATGGTGGTTTGTCGCTAAAATGTTGAATCAGACAAAACCGTTTCTCACACAATCAAAAATCATGCAGCAAGAAGACGGTGCCGTACGCCCGATTTCGGAATCCGAAGATATTGGCCCATACCGCTTGTCATCACCGGTAGAGATAGGCTTTGTGTTGCGTACGCTCATGCAGCGTGCGGATTTTGTCACGACCTATTTCAATAGCGGCAAGGATATGCTGCTGACACGCATTCTGGATGTCGATCTCAAGGCGCGCCAATTCGTGTTCGATCTGAGCGGGCATCAGGCCAGTAATGATGCCATCCAGAAAGCTGAAAAAGTTGTATTCATTGCCATGCCGGAAGGCGTGCGCGTGCAATTTTCCACCAGCCATGTGCGCAGTGTGCAGCATGAGGGCCGGCCGGCCTTGTGTGCCCCTTTCCCGCCTGACTTGATCAAGCTGCAACGACGCGAATTTTTTCGCCTGCCCACTCCGCTGTCCAATCCTTACTTCTGTCGGCTTACATTGAAGAACGATGAAGCAGTCCGACTCGAGTTGCGTGATATTTCATTGGGTGGGGTTGGTGCGTGGTTTCCCGAGGCACAAATTGGCCAGATCGAACTGGGCATGAAGTTTCAGCAGGTCATGTTTGATCTGGGTCCGGGCGGTGTGATGCGTCTGGATATCGAAGTGCGCAATTATCGGTCAGTCGTCAATCGGCAGGGACAGACCCAGTATATTGTGGGTGTACGCTTCTGTAATCTGACGCGCAGCCAGGAAGCCAATCTGCAAAAACTGATTTCCCATCTCGAGCGCGAACGCAAGGCGCTGATCGGGTGAGTTTGGCTCGCCTGCCTTGCCAAAAGCGCGGACAGCCCTTATCTCTCGCCCATTACCCGATAAGAGAACACGCATGAGCAATAAACTCACCATCCTGCCCAAAGGGCAGGTCATTGACATGGGCGAGAGCGATACCATCCTTGATGCGGCATTGCGCGCTGATTTCCACATGCCCTATGGCTGCCGCAATGGCTCGTGCGGAAACTGCAAGGGCAAGGTCTTGTCCGGTAATGTCATGCATGACGATCACGCGCTTTCCGCGCTGTCGGAAGCCGAGCGTGAAGCTGGCATGGCCTTGTTCTGTTGTGCGAGGGCAGAGGGCGATGTGGTGGTCGAATGCCGTGAGGTGGATGCCACGCGCGATATCCAGACGCTGACCTTGCCTGCCCGTGTCGACAAGATCGACAAGGTATCTGGCGATGTGGCTGTATTGACCCTCAAATTGCCGCCGTCAGAAGCGTTTCGTTTTTTGCCCGGCCAATACATCGATATTCATGCCAAGGGCGGCAAGAAGCGCTCGTTTTCGCTGGCTTGCGCACCGCGCGAGAACGGCACGCTGGAGTTGCATATCCGCCACACCCCAGGTGGGGAGTTCTCGGAGTATGTCTGGAATGAAATGAAAGAGCGCGAGATCCTGCGCTTTACCGGGCCGCTCGGCAGTTTCTTTTTACGCGAGGATTCCGATCGTCCCATCATTCTGGTGGCAACCGGTACCGGTTTTGCTCCGATCAAGGGCATGCTGGAACATGCCTTTGCCCGCAATATCCAGCGCAAGATAGTTCTGTACTGGGGAACGCGCAATCTGCCAGAGATGTACATGCGTGAATTGCCACAGCGCTGGCAGGGTGAGCATGCCAATTTCACCTTTATCCCGGTGTTGTCCGAGCCCTTGGAGGCTGACGGGTGGCAGGGGCGAGTCGGCCTGGTGCATGAGGTGGTGCTGGAAGACCACGGCTCGTTTGCGCCCTATCAGGTGTATGCCTGCGGCGCGCCGGTAATGGTTGAGGCGGCCCATGAGGCGTTTACCGCACGTGGCCTGCCGCACGAAGAGTTTTATTCGGATGCATTCTTTGCGTCCAAAGATGGCCGCAAGCCGCGTTGATTGGAGGTGGTTGCATGGACTTGCAAAGCCGCGGGCAAAACGCTATCATCCTTGGTTTCCGAATATTAAATGGTCGGTGTGCCGGCCGTGATTTGATCTCATCAGGAGTTAAGTAAACATGGCTAACAGCGCCCAAGCTCGCAAACGTGCCCGTCAAGCTGAACAAGCTCGTCAGCACAACGCTAGCCAGCGTTCCGCATTCCGTACCGCTGTCAAGAAGGTGCTGAAGGCAATCGAAGCTGGTGACAAGGCTGCCGCCCAGTCGGTATATCAACAATCTGTCAGCGTGATCGACCGTCTCTCCGACAAGAATATCTTCCACAAGAACAAGGCCGCTCGTCACAAGAGCCGTCTGTCTTCCGCCATCAAGGCAATGGCTGCCTGATTATCGTTGGATCTCAGGTCGTTAAAGAAATAGGGCTCCGTCAGGGAGCCCTGTTTTTTTATGCATTGGGGTGCGGTGTGCGACTTAAGCGAAAATCTGGCAAGATGCGCCGGTAGTCCTTTTCTTCCAGGCAGAAATATTCGGCTTCTTCATCGGTCCGGGCGATCTCCAGCGAGATGCGCGCAAAGCGACCAATGGCTTGCCACAAACTCGCAGCAAGGCGCTCGGCAAACAGCGCAATGCTTTCTTCTCTGCCGAGTTCCGCTTCATGTCTTATCGATAGCAAATATGCATCGCCACAGTTTTGGCGATTGATGCATGCGGGTTGCTGCCATGTCTGACGCAGCGCCGTCAGGACATGCTCGGTCTCTGAGTGGGATAGTGGGGAAATGCTCAATTCAGTGCGGTAGCTGGCCATGGTTGCTGTTCCTCCAGGCATTCAGGCTACACGTTTTAGGGTAGATCTGCACGAAGGACCCAAGCTGTCGGCAATAAAAAACGCGGTCAGCTTGTCAGGGCTTGACCGCGCCGGGTGGCTGGGTTTGGGTTGGATACATGCTTCACCTTTTTCGATCCGATCGCGACGGTGCGGGTCGGGGTTGAGAGGCTTATTGGTCGGTGGTGACCATCTCTTCGATGCTGTGGTTGGACAACAACGCGTTCAGTTCCAGAAAAGCTACAAAATCGTCAAATATGGTGATGTTCCTTGAATGCCGCGAAAGGGCTTATTCCTTGTCTGATTTGAACTCTTCGCTAATCATGGACAAGCCCACACCAGTCAGACCAACGACGGCGGGAACGGCAACTTGGGCGATGCTGATGATGGTGGATACGTCGAGCATGGTGTTCTCCTGAAAAGATTGGTTCTGTGGGCGGTTTATTCTTCGTCTTTCGGGGCAACTTTTTCGGCCAGGGTTGCAGCGCCAATGCTGACAACGCCCAGGGCGATCGGTGCGGCTAAAGAGGCAATGCTGAGCAGAAGGGTTTCAGTCATGATTTTTCTCCTGGTTACGAAACTGGTTGGCTGGGCTTATTCTTCGTCGCTGGGTAGCAGCTTTTCGGCGAGACCGATTACGCCGGCGCTGACAAGGCCTGCTGCAGCGGGGATGGCAACGGGGGCGATGCTGATGATGAAGGATGCGTCGATCATGATGTTCTCCTGGTAAGTTCCGGCTCGCTTGCCGTGAAATAAAGTTACCAATTCCTGGTTTGTATTGATACGGAAAAGTACCGGCCTGGTGTGTAATATTTCACGTATCATTTATGTAGTTAACTATTAATTGTTATTAACATATTGATTTATTTTGATTAAATTATTTTAACGGCCTTGTTTTTTCTATTCCATACTCCTGTAGTCGGGATTGTGTGGTGGGGTCGCGGTATGTAATCAAGTAAAAAACGGCCAGCCCGTATCTGGAGCTGGCCGTTCTGACAAAAATCAGGCGTGTGGAGATTATTCGCTGGTACTGTTGCGTCGCGGCACCGTTTCCGGGTCACAGGTGATCGGCCGGTAAATTTCTACCCGGTCGCCCGTCTTGACCAGGGTTTCCGGTTTGACCAGCTTGCCGAAGATGCCAAAGCTGTGGCCTTCCAGCGTAAAACCGGGCAGTGTTTTGGCCAGATTGGCCCGGTTGACGGTATCGAGCACAGTACTGCCTTCTGCGACTTCCAGCTTGAGCCAGACTTGCTTGCCTGCTTCCGAACAGGCCACGCTGACAGAAATTGCCATGATCCGTTCTCCTTTTAGCAGCAGTGAATCGGACGTGCTGTGGCCTTGCGCAGCGCCTGCTCGGACAGGCGCTGTTCCAGCACGCGCTTGCCCGCCAGCAGCATGCCCATGACCAGAAAACCGCCTGGCGGCAGAATCCACAGCAGCATGCCGCCATAGTTCGGGATGACAGTCTGTTCTAGCCAGGCCGCGCCTTGCCCCAAAAACAGGTGTGCCTGCTGGAATACCTTGCCGGTGCCAAGTATTTCGCGCACGGCCCCGATCAATGTCAGCGCGCCGGTAAACCCCAGGCCCATACTCAAGCCATCTACCAGTGCCGCGCCTGGTGCCTGGCGCGAGGCAAAGGCTTCCGCGCGCCCGAGAATGGCGCAGTTCACCACGATCAGGGCGATAAACAAGCCAAGTACCTTGTACAGATCATGCATCCACGCATTCATGACCATATCGACCAATGTGACCAGCGTGGCAATCAGGCCGATGAAAACAGGAATGCGCACTTCCTGGCTGATCCAGTGGCGCAGCAGCGAAATGATCAGATTGGCGGCGACCAGTACGCCGGTGGTTGCCAGCCCCATTCCCAGGCCGTTGGTGGCACTGCTGGTCACAGCCATGGCCGGGCAAAGGGCAATGGTTTGCGACAGCAATACATTCTGGTTCCAAAGTCCGTCGCGCGTGATTTCCCAATAGCGGTTCATTTGGCAGCCTCCCTGGCAATGTTGTCTTTTTCCTGCGCATACCATTGCAAACCTGCATGCACGGCCCTGACCACGGCGCGCGGGGTGATGGTGGCGCCAGCAAACTGGTCGAATTCGCCACCGTCTTTCTTCACGCCCCATTTGGCGGTATCGAGTGCCTTGCCGACAAAGCTGTTGATCCAGTTGTCCTTCTGGATTTCGATTTTGTCGCCCAGGCCCGGTGTCTCGGTGTGCGAGAGCACGCGTACCCCCAGCACTTCCCCGGCAGGGCTGATGCCCATAACAATGCGGATGGTGCCGGCGTAACCCTTGCCGGCGACTTCAAAGACCAGTCCGGTGGTTTCCTGGCCCTTGCGCGCGATATAGACCGTACGTGTGCCTTCCGGTGTTGGGCGAATCAGGGTACTGCTGAGCAGCTGATTGTCGAAACTGCCCGCCGGTAGTACTTGGGATAATGAGGCTTGCAGATCCTGTTGCAGGCTCGTTTCAATGGGCGTGTGCGTGGCCTGGTTGGCCAGCGTGAGCGCGGCGCTGGTGATCAGGCCGATCACGGCGACCAGCCCGGCCTGATACGGCAGCAGTCCACGCCAGTGGCTGCGTTTTTCGGCAAAAGTACTCATGCTTTGGTCTCCAGCGGTTTGCCTTCACGATCGCGGCCATAGATGCGCGGCGGCGTGGCGCGCTCGATCAGCGGGGTGACAGCATTCATTAGCAGTACAGCAAACGCGACGCCTTCCGGATAACCACCCCAGGTGCGGATCACATAGGTCAAGAAACCGCAGCCCAGCCCGAAAATGACCTGCCCGGCATTCGAGGTGGGTGAGGTGACCGGGTCGGTGGCGATGAAAAATGCGCCCAGCCAGAGTGCGCCGGAAAGCATGTGCACCAGCGGCGAAGCATACAGTTGCGGGTTGATCAGCCAGCACAACACGGCTGGTACCAGCACGCCGGCCAGCATCGACAAGGGAATGCGCCAGCCGATGATATAGTGACGGGTCAGCCAGATGCCGCCCAGCAGGATCAGGAGCGCAGACGATTCTCCCAGGCTGCCTGGACGCAGGCCGACAGCGGATTGCCAGGCCGTGAACAGGCCATCCAGTTCCGGCAGATAGCCGAGTTTGGAAAGTTCCGCCTTCATGCCGCCCAGCACCGAGGCACTGGCCATACCATCAATCGCGGGCAGGGTGCCGCCAAAGGTAATCTGCAAGCCCTGCACGAAATCGATGCCGGCGGTTGAGAGTGGCAGTGCGTTCACCCACTGCGTCATGGTGACCGGAAACGAGATCAGCAAGGCCACGCGGGCCACCATGGCCGGGTTGAACGGATTACTGCCCAGGCCGCCGAATACCTGCTTGGCCAGTACGATGGCAAAGAAGCTGCCGGTGACGCCGGTCCACCATGGCGCCCAGGGGGGGAGTGACAAGGCCAGCAGCCAGCCGGTCAGCATGGCGGAGCGGTCAAACAGCTTGGGCTTGATGCGCTTGCCGGCGAGCCATACGCAGAGTGCCTCCCAGCCCATGGCGGCGCTCACGGTGGTCAGCCATAAAAAGAAGGCGGGCCAGCCAAAGCTCCAGAACGCGAACAGGGTCGCGGGCAGCAAGGCCAGCATCACCTTGTGCATGATATCGCCGACCGAGCCCCAGGCATGGGCGTACGGGGCATGTGCGGGCATGGGGATCATTCGGTTTTCTCCTTCTGCTTGGCAGCGTCGGCTTCCGCCTTGCGCCGCATCATCTCGGCCCGGCGCTCGGCCGCTTCACGTGCCAGGCGTTCGCGCTTGGCTTCGGTCATCTCGCGGATCTGGTCGGTCTGGCGTTTGCTCTGCTCATTGGCCCAGCGCTCGCCCTTGGCAAAATCGAAGTAGTGCGACAACGGCAGGTGCGCCGGGCAGATGTAGGAACAGGCGCCGCAGGTCAGGCAGTCATCCAGCCCTAGTTTTCCGGCGCCTTCCAGATCCCCGGCGCGCACGCTGGCGGCCATGTCGAGCGGCAGGAGGTGCAGCGGGCAGACATGCGCGCAGGAACCGCAACGGATGCAGTCTTCTTCCTCGGTTTCATTGCATTCGGCCGCCGTTAGCGCCAGCAGGCCGCTGGAGCCCTTGATCACCGGTGCATCGAGCGATGGCAGTGCCAGG
This sequence comes from Formivibrio sp. oc-25, assembly GCF_055810895.1. Taxonomy (NCBI): domain Bacteria; kingdom Pseudomonadati; phylum Pseudomonadota; class Betaproteobacteria; order Neisseriales; family Chitinibacteraceae; genus Formivibrio; species Formivibrio sp. oc-25. Next base: position 48,887 of record NZ_JBVVOL010000010.1, read on the forward strand.
CCCATCATTGGCCCGCCCATCACCAGGCGGTGGGGGTCTTCGGTCAATCCGCCACAGAATTCGATCAGCGCGGAAGCGGGCGTGCCGATCGGGACTTCCAGATTACGCGGCTGGCGTACCGCGCCACCGGCAACGGTAACGATGCGGTGCGTCAGTGGCTCGCCAAAGCGGATGGCACGATGCACGGCGTAGGCAGTGCCGACGTTATGCACCAGTACGCCGATGCTGGCCATGCGTGCACCGGCTGGCAGTTCGATGCCGGTGAGCCAGCTCATCAGCTGCTCGCCGCTGCCCATCGGGTAGCGCGTCGGCACACTGTGCACGCTGATGTTGGGGAAATGCTCGGCTGCCTGCTGCATGGCCTTGAAGGCAATCGGCTTGTTGTCCTCGATGCCGATCATGATGCGTCCGGCCCCGATCATGGTGGCGATCAGGCGCACGCCATCGACCACGCTCTCGGCGCGTTCCTGCATCAGGCGGTCATCGCAGGAGAGATACGGTTCGCACTCGCCACCGTTGATCACCAAGGTATGCACGGCCATGCGCCGGCCGAGATGCAGCTTGGGCGCGGAGGGGAAGGTGGCGCCGCCCATGCCGACCACGCCGGCGGCCTCGACGCGACGGGACAGCTCCTCGGGGGGTAGGTCGAACGGATCATGACAGACCGGGTAGTCAATCGATTCGCTTCCGGTGACGCGCAAAGTGATGGTTTCCACTGCCAGGCCGGAGGGGTGCGGCGCGGTACGCGGGCCGATCGCTTCAATGATTCCGGCGGCCGGGGCGTGGATCGGTGCGGAAATGGTGCCGCCCGCTTCTGCCAGCATCTGGCCCGCCAGCACGCGGTCACCCACCTTGACGATGGGTCGCGCCGGTGCGCCGGAATGCTGGACCAATGGCAGGTAAAGATAGGCTGGCATCGGCAATTTACCGATCAGACGGCTGGCGGCCGGCTCCTTGCGATAATCCGGGTGCACACCCCAGTGCGCGGCGCGATCGAGCAGATCGAAGAGGCGATCAATCAGCGGGACTCTCATGCTTGCACCCCCTGTGCTTGTGGCTTCTGCCAGCGCCAGGTGCGGAGCGTGACCGCAACTTCTTCAAGATGGATCGCTTCAGTCGGGCAGATATCGACACATTTGCCGCAACCGGTGCACAGCTCGGCGATCACGCCGTGGATGCGCTTGCTGGCACCGAAAACGGCGTCGGTGGCGCAGACCTTGTAACACTTGGCGCAACCCGTGCAGAGGTCTTCATTGATGCGGGCGAATTGCGGCACGGTTTCTTCAAATCCATCCAGCGACAAGGTCACGCCCAGCTTTTCGGCAATGCGCTGCGCCAGCGCCTTGCCGCCTGGCGTGCAGGAGGTGAGCGGTACTTCACCGTTGACCATTTTTTCGGCTGCCACGCCACAACCGGGCAGGCCGCACAGGCCGCACTGCGAGTTGGGCATCATGGCCGAGACTTCCTCGACCAGCGGGTTGCCCTCGACCTTGAAGCGACGTGCCGCGATGGCCAGCCCAAGGCCCAGCGTGCCGCCCAGCGCAGAAATGCTTAGTAATGGAATCCACATGTTTTGACTCCTCAACCTACTTGCAAACCGGCAAAGCCCATGAAGGCGAGCGCCAGCAGGCTGGCGGTGACAAAGCTGATCGGTGCGCCGGTAAACGCGGCCGGAACACGCGCCAGTGCCAGGCGTTCGCGGATGCCGGCAAATACCACCAGCACCAGGGTAAAACCGAGTGCCGCCGAAAATCCGGTGATGGTGCTGCGCACGAAGCCGGCCTTTTCCTGGGCATTGAGCAGCGCCACGCCCAGTACTGCGCAATTGGTGGTGATCAGTGGCAGGAAAATGCCCAAGACCTGGTAGAGCGCGGGGCTGGTTTTCTTGATCACCATCTCGACAAACTGCACCAGCGATGCGATGACCAGAATGAAGGACAGGATGCGCAGGTAACCCATACCGAGCGGCAGCAATAGCCAATTTTCCAGCATCCAGGCCGCGGCTGCGGCCAGCGTCAGCACGAAAGTCGTGGCCAGACCCATGCCGATGCTGCCGGAAACCTGTTTGGATACGCCCATGAACGGACACAGGCCGAGGAATTTCATCAATACGACGTTGTTGACCAGCACCGTCGTCAGGATCAGAAAGAAATATTCACGCATGGCAACCTCCTTGTGTCTCGATATTGCAAGGGGTGTGCCACGCTGCATCATGTGGGAAAGGCTTGATTATCAAGCTGTTTTTTTGCCCTGCAATATGTGTGTTGCCGTCCTGCTTGCAACAAGCCGTGTCGGGATGTGCGGTTTGTGACATCCGTCATGTCACACTTGGCTGACAATCTTTCCGGAAATATGTGAATCGCCGTAAATGTGCTGTCGGAATGCGTGTGGTTTGTTACGCTTGCGTCCTGCGTCGATAAGGCAAAAAAGGATCTGATTGTGTTCAGGAATCACCATAAGCTGGATTTGTCGGAAGTCCTGCGTGAGTTGGTAGCCGATGGCTTGCTCGGGCGACAGGACGCCGAAAAACTGGTCCCTGCTTCGCATGCGCGCAAACCTCAGGATATCCATCCGCTGGTCCTGATCGGCAATAGCCGCCTGCCCGATGCGCGCGATCCGCAAAAAAACCTCTCGCTGGAGGCGCTGACCGAATGGCTGGCTGGCAAGGCGGGTTTGCCGTATTACCATATCGATCCCTTGAAAATCGATGTGGCCAGCGTGTGCGATGTGGTATCCAACGCGTATGCCTCGCGTTTTCGCATCCTGCCGGTGGCAGTCGGTGTCAACGAGGTAACAGTGGCCACGGCCGAACCGTTTGCGCTTGAGTGGCAGGAAGAACTTGAGCGCATCCTGCGCATCCGCATTCATGCGGTGGTGGCCAACCCGCTCGATATCCTGCGCTATCTGGCCGAGTTCTATAACCTGGCGCGGTCGGTCAAGCATGCGATCGACCTGCACAAATCCTTGCCGACCGGCATCACCAATTACGAGCAGTTGGTGCAACTGGGGCGTTCCGGCTCGATCGATGCCAACGACCAGGCCATTGTCACCATTGTCGACTGGCTGCTGCAGTATGCGTTCGAGCAGCGCGCCAGCGATATCCATATCGAGCCGCGTCGCGACGTGAGCCATGTGCGTTTTCGCATCGATGGCGTGCTGCACCCGGTCTACCAGACGCCGATGGCGGTGATGGCGGCGATCACCAGCCGCATCAAATTGCTCGCGCGCATGGATGTGACCGAGAAGCGCCGGCCACAGGATGGCCGTATCAAGACTCAGTCGCCGGGCGGGGAAGAGATCGAGTTGCGTCTGTCCAGCATGCCGACCGCGTTTGGCGAAAAACTGGTGCTGCGTATCTTCAATCCGGAAGTGTTGTTGAAGAGCTTTCATGAACTGGGTTTCAGCGACGAAGAAAACCGCACCTGGCAGGATCTGATCCGCCATCCGCACGGCATCATTCTGGTGACCGGCCCGACCGGCTCGGGCAAGACCACTACGCTGTACTCCACGCTGCGCGAACTGGCCACGCCGGAGGTGAATGTCTGCACGGTGGAAGACCCGATCGAAATGATCTACCCGCAGCTCAACCAGATGCAGGTGCAGGCCAATATCGGCGTGACCTTTGCCGGCGGTATCCGCACCCTGTTGCGCCAGGACCCGGACATCATCATGGTGGGCGAAATCCGCGATCTGGAGACCGCTGAAATGGCGATCCAGGCAGCACTGACCGGGCATCTGGTGTTTTCCACCCTGCATACCAACGATGCCGCCTCGGCCATTACCCGCCTGATGGATCTGGGTGTACCCGCCTATCTGATCCGCGCCACGGTGCTGGGCGTATTGGCACAGCGGCTGGCGCGCACGGTCTGCCCGCATTGCAAGCAGATGGTAGAGCCTTCCGCTGCGGTCTGGGCGGACCTGATCAGGCCGTGGAAATCCACGCCGCCTGCGCGTATTGCCCAACCGGTCGGTTGCCTGGAGTGCCGCATGACCGGTTATCTGGGGCGGGTGGGGATGTATGAAATGATGACGATCTCTCCGTCGATGCGTGAGCGTATCGTCGAGGGGATGGATGCAAGCCAGCTGCGCGAGCAGGCGATCAAGGAAGGACAGCGACCCTTGCGCATTGCCGGGGCGCAGAAGGTGGCGGCGGGCTTGACTACACCCGATGAGGTGATGCGCAATACGCCGCCGGCCAACGGGGGGTAGTGGGCACGCTTTCGTCTGTCTGGATCATTTGAAGCGGTGTAGGTGGGGTTGAGGGCTGTAGGTCGGGTTTCAACCCGACAGCACCGATATTGTGTCGGAATGAATTCCGGCCCACAGCGCAGACGCAGGTTGGGCTGAATGAAATGAAGCCCAACGGGTTTTGCAATCATTAGGCTGCGCATGGCGCTGCCCAACCTGCATAACTACGCGCAGGGATCGTGGAAGAGAAACTCTGCCGCCAGGATGAATTCCCGGCAAGTTCAAAACAAAGCGCCGCAGGCGCGAAATTTCAAACAGGAACACCTTGATGCTAAGCCCAGACCAATTCCTTGCCTTCCTCGCCGCAGCCATGTTGATCACCCTGTCGCCCGGGCCGGATAACCTGATGATCCTGAGCTTCGGCGTTTCGCGCGGGCGCCGTCAGGGAATGACGTTTGGCCTGGGTTGCGCGCTGGGCTGCCTTAGTCATACGCTGCTCGCCACGCTGGGCGTGAGCGCGCTGATTGCCGCCTCGCTGTGGGCGTTTACCGCGCTGAAAATCTGCGGCGGCCTGTATCTGGTCTGGCTCGGTATCGGTGCACTCAGAAGCCGGGGCAGCACCTTTCAGGCAAACAGCGAGGCCGGGCAATCGCAGGATTCCTTGCGCGCCCTGTTTGTAAAAGGTTTGATCGCCAATGCCATCAATCCCAAAGTGGTGCTGTTTTTCCTCGCCTTTCTGCCGCAGTTTGTGCGCACTGCTGAGGGCGGCATTGCCTGGCAGACCGCGCAACTGGGCATCGTGTTTACCCTGCAGGCTGCGATTCTGTTCGGCTTGCTGGGTTATTTCTCCGGTCATGTCGGCCAGATGCTGGTACGCAGTCGCAAGGCCGGCATGTGGCTGGACCGGATCGCCGGCGCCATCTTTGTTCTGCTCGGGTTACGCCTGATTGCCAGCAAGCTGTGACTATGCACTGTGCTGGGGCGATGGGACGCCTGGCTTGATGCAATCCGGGCCCATATCAGTGCGGGCTGATACTGGCTGCGGTGGAATTAGTTGACCTGACGAATGGCATGGTTATTGCTGCGCATGGGGTGTGATCATGCTTAAGCGGTTTTCTCCATGCCTCAATCAATCCCGATGGATCCGGCCGGCGCGCTGCCGCCGATGCTGTTCAATGAGCTGGTCGAGCAGGCACCGCTGGCCATTGCCATTACCGACCACAATGGCCGTATCCTGTATGTGAATCCGGCATTCAGCCGTACCACCGGTTATGCTGCCAGCGAAGTGCTGGGCGGCAATCCCTCCCTGCTTTCCTACAAGGTCACTCCGCGCAGTGTCTACGATGCGCTGTGGCAGAGCATTGCCGCCGGCCAACCCTGGCAAGGCGTATTGGTGAACCGGCGCAAGGATGGCAGCCGCTATCTGTGCGAGCTCTCCATTACCCCGATTCAGGATGAGGGTGGCGCGCGCTATTACCTCGGCATTCACCGCGATGTGACCGAGTTGCACGAACTCAATGAACGCCTGCAAAACCAGAAGCGCCTGATCGAGTCGATCATCGATATGGCGCCGGTTGCCGTGGCCTTGCTCGACGAAAACGAACGGGTGCTGCTCGACAATCAGGAATACAAGAAGCTGATGGGCAGTTTTGGCAAGCAGGAGCCGGCCACGGCCATCCTGACCAGCCTGCGCGCCGAGCTGGGCGAGCCTGCCTGGCTGCAGTTGCAGCAAAAGGGCGAATTTGTCGACCAGACCTTGCGCTTTGATCGCGCTGGCGGGCTGGGGCCACGCTGGCTGGCGATTTCCGGCAGCTGGTTCCTGCAGAGCGAACCCTCGGCCGAATCATTTTTCGCTGCGGCGCCCAAACGCTATCTGTTGCTGGTGCTGACCGATATCACCGCGTTGAAGCGGCAGCAACAGACCCAATGGCTGCAAGCCTTGCGCACCATGCTGGCCGAGGGCGAACTGGTTGCGCGCTTGCGCGAAACGCTGTCCGGTGCGGCTTATCAGCTGTCCGGGCCGCTCAACATGATGGCGGCGGCAGAAAAACGCTTGTCGCAGCGATTGCCTATCGTCGATCCGGCCATGGCGGCGATCAGCGATGCGCGCCAGCAGGGCGAATCTGCGCTGGCGCTGCTGCAAAGTGCCATGCCCCATATCCAGCCGGAAGCGTGGATGCCGCTCAATTGCAACGAACTGCTGCACGATGTGCTGGATCTGCTGACCGACCGCCTGCTGGCCGAAGGCGTGGTGGTGGATTGGCAGCCGGCCCTGCGTCTGCCACCGGTCAACGGCCAGGCCGTGGCCTTGCGCGGTGCGCTGAAACAATTGGTGGCCAATGCGCTGGATGCCCTGCATGAAAGCCGCCGACCAAGCCGCGACCTGAAGCTGGGTACGCGACTGGATGGTGATTGGGTCGAGCTGGATATCGTCGACAGTGGTCCCGGCATCCCGGAAGCCTTGCGTCTGAAGGTGTTCGAACCCTTCTTCACCACGCGCCCCGGCGGTGCACGCGCCGGCATGGGCCTGGCGCTCGCGCAGGAGGTGATCCAGCGCCATGAAGGTTGCCTGGAGATCGATGCCGGGTATCAGTCCGGATGCCGCGTCGTGGTGCGTTTGCCTGTCGCCAAGGAGGAGGTCGCTCATGGATGATCCATTCTATCCCGATCTTTCCGTTGTTGATCTGGCCGCCATCGACCGGCTGGAGGCTGCCTTGGCCACGGTGTATGGCGTCAGCCAGGTGCTGTCGCGTTCGCTCAATCTGCCGGAAACGCTGCGCGAGGTTTTGCATATTCTGGAACGCGAGGCCGACATCCATCACAGCGTGGTCAGCCTGACCGAGCCGGACGAAGCCGGTGCGGTGGTCAGTGCCGTACATGGCATTCGTGGCCCGCTGCCGATTGTGCGCTACGAAATCGGCGAAGGGCTGACCGGTGCGGTGCTCGCCGGTGGGCGCACGCTGTCGATTCCGCGCATCGCCGAGGATGAGCGTTTTCTCGATCGCCTGGGTTTGTTCAAGGGAGAGTTGCCCTTTATCGCGGTGCCGATCAAGGTCGGTGACGAGATTGCTGGTGTACTGGCGGCGCAGCCGGATATCCCGGATGGACTTGATCAGTACACGCAGTTGATCGAGATGGTGGCCAATCTGGTCGGGCAGAGTGTGCGTCTGGCCTGGCAGGTGGCGCGCGAGAAGCGTGAACTGGTCGATGAGCGCGATACCCTGCGCCGTACCGTCAAGCGCGAGTTCGGCTTTGATAATATCGTCGGCCACAGTCGCGACATGAAGCGCATATTCGAGCAGATCCGCCAGGTGGCCAAATGGAATACCACGGTATTGATCCGCGGTGAAACCGGCACCGGCAAGGAGCTGATCGCCAACGCCATTCATTTCAACTCGCCGCGCGCAGGCGGTCCGTTCGTCAAGATGAACTGTGCCGCCTTGCCGGAAAACCTGCTGGAATCTGAATTGTTCGGCCATGAAAAGGGCGCATTCACCGGTGCCGTTACCCAGCGCAAGGGGCGTTTCGAGCAGGCTGATGGCGGTACGCTGTTCCTGGACGAAATCGGCGAGGTTTCAGCCGCCTTCCAGGCCAAGCTGCTGCGCATCCTGCAAGAAGGCGAGCTGGAGCGTGTCGGCGGCAGCCGCACCCTGAAAGTCAACGTGCGCGTGATTGCTGCCACCCACCGCGATCTGGAGGGCGCGGTGGAAGAGGGCAATTTCCGCGAGGATTTGTATTACCGCCTCAATGTGATGCCGATCTACGTGCCGTCATTGCGCGAGCGCCTGGAGGATGTGCCGGAGATTGCGCGCCATTTGCTAGTGCGTATCGGCCGTGAGCAGGGGCGTGAACTGGAACTGGTGGAAAGCGGCGTGCGCGTGCTGCTGGCGCACTATTGGCCGGGCAATGTGCGCGAATTGCAGAATTGCCTCGAGCGTGCCGCAGTGATGAGCGAATCCGGGCGCATTGATCGCGAATTGCTGCAGTTGTGCGGATTGTCCGATAGCCCGGCGGCGATGCGCCCGGTGACGGTCGATCTGAATGATCCGAACCTGTCCGAACGCGAGCGGGTGATTGCCGCGCTGGAGCAGGCCGGCTGGGTCCAGGCCAAGGCGGCGCGGCTGTTGAACATGACCCCTCGTCAGATCGCTTATCGGGTTCAGACACTCGATATTCCCATGCGTCATCTATAAAGGAATCGTGCACGGGGCGGAGGGCAGCGCAAACGATCTTGCCGATCTGTCATAACCCCGACAAATGCGCCGAATTTGTTGCAATACTACAGGATTTTCATGGGTCCTCCTCCTCTTATCCCGCTGATTCAGCGGGATTTTTTTTGTGCTGGCGCTGGCACGCGCCTTGCAAAAAATAAGATGAGACGACTACGGAGCATCCAACGTGAGCGCACAAATTCTTTCCTTCTCGCCGGCTTCATCCTGTGGCAGCAGCTCGAGCGGCGGTGAATGTCATGATCCGCGCGTGGCGGATCACCCCTGTTATTCCAAGGATGCCCACCACAAGTTTGCGCGGATCCATCTGCCGGTGGCACCGGCTTGCAATATCCAGTGCAATTACTGCAACCGCAAATACGATTGCAGCAATGAATCGCGTCCGGGCGTGGTTTCCGAAGTGCTGAGCCCGGAAGAAGCCGCGCGCAAAGTGCTGGCCGTGGCGGCCGCCATTCCGCAACTGTCGGTGGTAGGGATTGCCGGGCCCGGCGATGCATTTGCCAACTGGCCGCGTACTGCTGCCACGCTCAAGGCCGTGAAGAAGGTGCTGCCCGGCTTGCGGCTGTGCCTGTCGAGCAACGGCCTCAATGTGGCCGCGCACGCCGATGAAGTCGCAGAACTGGGGATCGAGCATGTCACCCTGACCATCAATACGCTCGATCCAGCCATTGGTGCGCAAATCTATCCGTGGATTTTCTGGAACCACAAGCGCCGCAAGGGGCTGGAGGCGGCAGAAATCCTGATCCGTGAGCAATGGCGTGCGGTGCAGTCGCTCACTTCACGCGGCCTGCTGGTCAAGATCAATTCGGTCTACATTCCGGGGATCAATGATGACGAACTGCCGAAAATCAGCCAGAAAGCCGCAGCAATGGGCGTTTCGATCCATAACGTGATGCCGCTGATTTCGGATGCCAGCCATGGCACCTGGTTTGGCCTCGATGGCCAGCGCGGCCCGGATGAAGCCGAGCTGGAAGCCATGCGCGCGCGCTGTGCCGAGCATTTGCCACAGATGGGGCATTGCCATCAATGTCGCGCCGATGCAGTGGGTATGCTGGGCGAAGATCGCGGTGCCGAATTTGGTCGCGAATCGCTGGCGGACATGGTGCTGGATGCCCAGGCTATTGCCGAACGCCATGCCGCCGTTCAGGCAGCATTGAAATCCGGGGGGGGCAGCACATGGAAAATCGCTGTGGCGACCGGAGATGGCGCACGTGTCGACCTGCATTTCGGCCATGCCGAGGCGTTCCGTATTTATGAAAGCGATGGTCATGGCGTCAAGCTGGTGGCCTTGCGCCGCACCTCCGCCTATTGCCAGGGGCCGAGCGACTGTGGCGACGATGATCAGGCACTGCCCAGATTGGTGCAGGGATTATCCGACTGTGCTGCTGTGCTGGCGGTACGCATCGGCTATGAACCCTGGCAAAAACTTGAGAAGGCCGGCATCCAGCCGGTGGTCGAGCATGCCTTTGCCGCGATCGAGCCTTCTGTCCTGGCGGTGGCACAGAAACTGCATGCCCAAGCCTCAGGATTAATTCAGAACCGGGCCTGACCATGGCATACGCAATTACCGACCGCTGCATCGCTTGTCATGCCTGTATTGCCGTGTGTCCCAACCAGGCCATTACGCATGCAGAAGGCCTGTTTGTGATCGATCCGCAGCACTGCACCGAGTGCGCCAGCGATTTTGCCGATCCGCAATGCAGCAGTATCTGTCCGGTGGAAGGTGCCATCGAAAACGAATGGGGCGATGCGGTCAATCCGCCCGGTTCGCTTTCGCCGCTAAAGGTCGCCTGATTTGCTGTATCTGCTTGTTCGCTCAAAGGAGGGAAATCATGAACCTACCCATTGCCCTCAACATGGAATCGATCGCCGCCTGGCGGCAGGTCTATAAATTGTTGCGCTACAGCGAGCTTATGGTGCACGCGGCAGGTTTTCCCAATGACCATCTGCTGGCTACCATCATTACCAGTCAGTCGATGGGGCGCAGTGTGCTGCCGCCCGATTTCGGCTTGGGCGAAGCCCGCTTGCAATGCATGACTTCCCGCCATTTCCCTGGCCTGAGCTTTCATCTGCCCGAACACTGGCGGTCCGCCGAACATTTGCCCGAGCATGAAGATCTGGTGAATCTGCTACTGCGCTACCGTGCCGGGCTGGATGATAGCGAGTACGATGTGGCACTGATCGTGGCCACGGCCTGTATGGGCCGGGATCATCTGTGGCAGGATCTTGGGCTGAACAACCGGCAGGAGTTGTCGGATCTTTTCATCCGCAATTTCCCGCAATTGGCGGCGCTCAATGAGCGTGACATGAAGTGGAAGAAATTTCTGTACAAGCGGCTGTGCGAAGAAGATGGGGTTTATGTCTGTCGCGCCCCATCCTGCGAGGCGTGCAAGGATTATGGTAACTGCTTTGGGCCGGAAAACTGAGGCCTTGTAACCTTCACGATCTTGCAGCGAAGCCGTGATCGCGAAGGTTCCTGGTCTAGTCACTCAGCCTGTCTGTGACGGTGTGCGATCATCGTGGCAGACGGGCTTTTTGTTTGGGCCAGGTGCTGGTCTGGATAAGCTAACGGAAGGGTTCCACGCGCTCTTGTGTGGTGCTGTGCGCAACAGGATGCTGGAATATACTGGATACCGCGGCGCTTAGCCGCCTGGCCAGGTCGAATAGGGGATTGAGTGCATCATTCACCGTACTCGCTAAGCCTTCCATGAAGTCGATCGCCATAGGGTCCTCTCATCTTTCGAAGGGTTCACTTACCGGATTGGGTGTAATTCATCACCGCTTACTACTGGCAATGCGGGTGGATCACACAGCTGTCACTCTAGCGGGTGGCGGTGGCGTTGTCAAAAGGCGACCTGTTTTTAAAATTGAAAATTAATCAGGATATTATGTCCAAGTTTGATGAGTTGTTTTCGCGTTTTGATCTCCTGTTGCGCCGGCTGGATAACTGGTTGCCGGATGTTCCGCCAGCCGTGGATTGGTCGGCGCAGGCCTATCGCTGGCGTAGTGTCAATGGACGCGGCTACTTGCAGGCAGTGGCGCATCCGCATGAAATCGGGCTGGACGATCTGGCGGCCGTGGATGAGCAAAAACGGCAATTGCTGGAAAACACCCGTCAATTCGTCGCCGGGCGTACCGCCAACAACGTGCTGCTGACCGGCGCGCGCGGCACCGGCAAGTCATCCCTGATCAAGGCCGTGTGGCAAGCATTCCGTCATGCCGGCTTGCGCCTGATCGAGGTGGAAAAGGCGCATCTGATCGATTTGCCCGACATCATGCAGCTGCTGTATGGCCGGCCGGAACGCTTCGTTGTCTTCTGCGATGATTTGTCATTTGAAGAGGGCGACCATGGTTATCAGGCGCTCAAGACCGTGCTCGATGGCTCGATCGCTGCCAGTGCTTCCAACGTGCTGCTCTATGCCACTTCCAACCGCCGCCATCTGGTGCCGGAATATTTCAGCGAAAATGCGGCGACCCGGCACGTCGGGGAAGAGGTGCATTTCTCCGATGCGGTCGAGGAAAAAATGGCGCTGTCCGAGCGCTTTGGCCTGTGGCTGACTTTTTACGCCATGGATCAGGAAGCCTATCTTGCTGCCGCGCAAATCTGGCTGAAGAAGCTCGGCTTTGCGCGTTGGGATGACGAGGTTCGGCACGAAGCGCTGCAGTGGTCACGCATGCGCGGCGCACGCAGCGGCCGGGTGGCGTGGCAGTTTGCCCGCGATCGAGCGGGGCGTCTGGCATGATGATGCAGATGACAACTCAATCCGCGCTGAGCATTTTCTGCAGTTCGCGCTGATAAGGGCCGGATTCGCGCACGCTGGCGATCGTGCTCCAGATGCGCTGGGCCAGCTCCGGGTGGGTGTTGGCAAAAGCATGTGAAAACAGCAGATAGCCTTCGCGTGTTTGTAGCGGCGGCTCCAGCCGGATGATCTTGTCGGCAAAGGGCGGCTCCTTGAGCAAGCGCTCGCCCTGGTGTTCGTTGAGCACAACCGCGCTGACTTGTTCCAGCAGCAATTTACGCAACAGCAATTCGGGCCGTTTGTCGCTGTCGTCGACCTGTGCGCCCAATCCGCGCAACAGTCCGACTGCGCTGTAGCCAAGCTGGGCGGCTACAGGTTTGCCTGGCACCGCCAGAGTCTTGCCATCCCAACGGATTGCCTGAGGGGTGGTTTTCAGCACGAAAAACACATAGGTTTCATCCGACATGCGCCGGTTGGTGTCTATCTGCTTTTGCGAAGTAAGAGGGTAGGCGCCCGTGCTGATGCGCTCGGGCCGGAACGAGGCTGCAATAGCCCCGTCGATCTGGCTTTTCTCCACCATGGCCAGGCAGCGTTTCCAGGGCATGTTGCTGATTTCGAATCGCAAGTTGAGTTGCTTTCCGACCATCTCAAGCATCAGGTTGCTCAAGCCTTTGCCGCCACTGATGTGCCAGGGGTAGACATCCACATCGTCCTGACATAGCTGCAATGTGTGACTGGCCAGCAGCGGGCTGCTGCAGAAGGCAAGGAAAACTGGCACAAACCAGCGTATGCGCATAATGATCACTCGTTTCAATCGTGCTGAGCTTGTCCGTGCCGGATAAGCTCCTTTTGATAGGCGCTTGAACGCCTCACATTGGCAATGCTGTTCCAGATGCGCTCGGCAAGCTGTGCCTCGTGTTGGACGAAAGTGCGGGAAAACAGCAGGTAGCCATCGGTCTGGTAGAAGGCTGGCTGATGTTTGACGAGTTTGCCGGCAAAGCGGGAGTCTGCCAGTAGCCGATCGCCTTCACCTTGTGCTAATACCGCAGCGGCATCGACCCCCAGGACTACCTTGCGCAGCAGGTGTTCGGGCTGACGTTCGCGCTCATCGATTCGGGCACCATATTCCTGCAAGCGCCCGGCAGCGCTGTAGCCCATGGGAACGGCGATAGGCAGCACGGGTGGCGTCAGGCGTTGGCCATCCCAGGCCAGAGCGTTATCTTTGCGGACGTAGAAGTAATAAGCCTCGCCCGACATACGGCGGCTACGATCAGGTGTCTGGCCGTCGGCGGTGGCCGGGTAGGCGCCAAATTCAAGCCGCTCCTGCCGGAAGGAAGCCGCTACGGCACCATCAAACTCGCCTTGCCTGACCAGGGTCAGACAGCGTTTCCAGGGCAGGTTCTCGACCTGGAAATTCAGCTGTAATTGCTGGCCAACCATCCGCAGCATGATGCTGTTGAGACCCTCATTATCATGCGTGCGCCAAGGCCTCTCCTCGATTTCGTCCTGGCATAGGCGAATCGTTTCCGCTGCCAGCACGGGCGGCGCAATCGACAGCAGCATCCATGCAAGACAATGTTTCATCCGGGCTCCAGTCGGGCGATGGATGTGCGCTCAGATCAGGTCTGCTCTGAGCGGGGCGCCCAATCGGATGATAGCAGAAGCCCTCATCAGCCAGCCGGCTCGGGTCATACAGATTACGACCGTCAAAAATCATGGCGTGCTTCATCATTCGCTTCATTGCGGTGAAATCCGGGCTGCGAAATGCCCGCCATTCCGTGGCGATGATCAATGCATCGGCATCTTGCAGGGCTTCATGCGGGGATTGCGCAAAACCCAGCCCGGCATGTTCACCCAAGACGTGTCGAGCCTGACCGATGGCTACCGGGTCGTGCGCGCATATCGTGGCCCCGCGAGCCAGCAATGCCTCGATGATGGCCAGGCTGGGTGCCTCGCGCATGTCGTCGGTGTCGGGTTTGAATGCCAAACCCCACAGGGCGAAATGCCGGCCGCGCAAGTCTTCGCCGAAGGTTGCAACGATTTTGCCGACCAGGATTTTCTTTTGTGCGCGGTTCACATTTTCAACCGCTTGCAGGATGCTGAGTGTTTGGCCGCAGGCTTGCGCAGTACGTTGCAAGGCCTGCACATCCTTGGGGAAGCATGACCCGCCATAGCCCAGACCAGGATACAGGAAATGGTAGCCAATCCGGTGATCTGCGCCGATACCGCGACGTACCAGCTCAATATCGGCACCGATATGCTCGGCCAGGTTGGCCAGCTCATTCATGAAGGATATCCGAGTGGCCAGCATGGCATTGGCGGCATACTTGGTCAGCTCGGCCGAGCGGGCATCCATGTACAGGATGCGGTCGTGATTGCGCACGAACGGCGCGTAGATGCACTGCATCAGATCGCGTGCGCTATGGTCATGGGTACCGATAATGATGCGATCCGGATGCATGAAGTCATCAATGGCCGCGCCTTCCTTCAGAAATTCCGGGTTGGATACCACGCTGAAACCCAGTTGCTGGTTGCGCTTGTCCAATTCTGAGCGAATGGTCTGGTTGACCTGGTCGGCCGTGCCAACCGGAACGGTCGATTTGTTGACGATGACCTTGTAATCCTGCATGTGCAGGCCGATGCAACGAGCTGCTGCCATGACATGCTGCAGGTCGGCCGCGCCGTCTTCGCCTGCTGGCGTGCCGACCGCGATAATCTGAATCGTGCCGTGCGCCACGGCCTCCGCAGGATCGGTGGTAAAGCGCAGCCTCGCGGCGGAAGCGTTGCGACGCACCATCTCTTCCAGGCCCGGCTCATGGATCGGGATGATCCCCTTATCGAGCAGGGCGATCTTGTCCGGATCAACATCCAGGCAAAGTACATCATTGCCATATTCCGCCAGGCAGGCGCCTGTGACCAATCCAACGTAGCCGGTTCCAATCATCGTGATCCGCATGCCCGTGTTCCCCTTGCCATGTCATGCGGACACGATACTTAGGCTCTGTTGACATTTGATTACTTTTTACGCGGCTGAGGTTTTTTGCTCCAGTACAAGGCATTTCCCAGGCCGCGGTACAGGTACCGCAAGTGGGAAATAACGCCGTAATGGAGCAAAAGACCCAGCCGCCCGAAGGGCAAGTCCGCCATTCTTGCTGGTGGCTTCGTCGCCAATGCTCGCAAGGCTTCAGCCTTCCTTGCGCTTAGCTTCTCGCCCCAGCAATCTGGCGGACTTGCGTAAAAAATGATCAAACGTCAACAGGGCCTAGCCTATGCGGCAGAAATATTTCAGAGTGGCTTGTTTCTGTTCGGGGCAGTAATCGCGAGAACCTTTTCTGGTCAAGGGTATCTACCACTTTGTTTTTCACGGCAACCTGCGCATAATCGGTCGGTTATCACATTCATTTCTGCTTATGGACTGGCGCCACAATCGCCCTTTTCGCATCCTGCTGTTGTTGTGCACAGTTCTGATTGTGCTGGCTGGTGTCGTCCCTTATTTTGTGCCGCTGGACATGATCCACACCGATCTGCAGGCACGTCTGGCTCGCGATACCCGGCGCAATCTGGTGGTCAGTGGTGGTACGCGCTTTGTTTTGCTGCCGCGCCCGGCCTTGTTGCTGGGGGCTGCCTCGTTGTCCGAACCGGACAGCGAAACCGTCTTCGCCCGTTTCGATCATGCACGGCTGGGCTTGGCGGTCTGGCCTTTGCTCACGCGTGGTGAATTCGTGCTGCGAGAGCTTGAGTTGGATAGGCCGCAGCTGAGCCTGTTGCGGCGCGAGGATGGCTCGCTCAATTTCGAGGATTTGCTGGCCCAGGGCGAGGAAAAGCGTCAGCTGCATTTTGGTCTGGAAGAATTGCATTTCAATGATGCCGAGCTGAGGCTGTCCGACGAATTCTTGGGCAGCACGCTTTCCCTGTCGCAGCTGGATCTGGCGCTGGAAAACCTGGCTGACCCCACCAATGGCAAGCTGCTTGCCTCGGGTGGTGTGGTCGTGGGCCAGCAAGGACAGCCTGCGGATTGGCAGGGCATGCTCGAAGCCAGTGCCGCGATGCGTTACAACAAGGATGAACGGCGCCTTCTGGTGGCCAATCTCCAGTTGAGCCTGCTGCAGTCGGGCCAGAGCGCCTCGACTGTTCGCATTAGCCAGGGCAAGCTCGGGGTGACGGGTAACCTGGTCTATGGCTGGCAGCCGCTCAGGCTCAATGGCGGTGAGCTCAAGCTCAACGGCGAGATGATGCGTGCCGGCCAGCGGTGGAAACTGAATCTCGATTTGCCGGAAATCCGCGTTACCGATAGCAAACTGGCATTGAACCGCCTGCTGCTGGCTGCAACCATGCAGAGTGCCAATGGCAATTTTTCATCCCGTGTGGAAGTGCCGGCGCTGGCTGCGGTTGGCCCCGGCGTGCTGCGGGCGAGTGCGGCCAAGATCGATGTCAAGGTCAACAGCCCGGAACAGAATTTCTCGCTGGCTTTTTCCAGCCCGCTTGAGTTGCGCTCCCAGGGCCAGGCTGCGCTGACCGGATATAGCCTGGTGGGTAGCTATGGCAACCGCAATTTGCCACGCGGCGCCATTCCGTTTGATTTGCAGGGCGAGGGATTGCTTGATCTGCGGCGCGAGCTGTTGCAACTGGCCAGCCGGGGTACGGTGGATCGTTCACCGGTCGATGCACGCCTGCAACTGGCCGACTTCGTTGCGCCGCGTTATCAGGTCAAGCTGGATCTGGCGCGACTGGATCTGTCGCCTTATCTGCCGGCGGTGGCGGCGAATGCCAAGAACATGGATCAGGATGCACCGTTTGATCTGTGGTGGCTCAACGACCTGAATGCCGAGGGATCCGTGCGGGTCGGTGAGCTGGTATTGCAAAAGATGCATATCAATGATCTGGCATTCAACCTGTCGGCCAACCAGCGCAAGCTGGTGCTGGACCCCTTGTCGGCCACGGTGTACGAAGGCCGCCTTACCGGCCGGGCCGAAGTCGATGCCAGCCGCAATGCACCGGTGTTCCGTCTGCAGCAACGTCTGTCCAACATGAATATCAATCCCTTGCTGGTTGATGCACTGGCCACCAGCCGTTTTGAAGGGCGCGGCTTTCTGGACCTGGATGTCGCGGCAGTGGGTGGCAAGGTTTCCGATCTGCGCCGCACCGCTGGCGGCAATGTGCGCTTGCAGTTGAGCAAGGGCTCGGTCCGGGGGCTGGACGTGGAGGCCGTGCTGCGGGCAACTGCCAACCAGGTCAAGGCACTCAATGGCCAGAGTGGTACGCAGGCCACCAATCTGGATGCGCGCACCCGCTTTAGCGAGCTCAAGGCATCCCTGGCGCTCAAGCACGGTGTCGCCAGTAATAACGATCTGGCAATGACCGCCGGGGTGCTGCAACTTTCCGGCGGCGGTACCATCGATTTTGGCGCTGGCAGCCTTGATTACACCATGAAGGCGAGCGCCAATCCGCGCGTGCCGGAGCTTGCCGATATCGCCGGGCTGACATTGCCGATCCAGCTGGTGGGCTCTCTGGCATCACCCGAGTACCGCATCGATTATGCAAGTCTCAAGGAACAACTGATCGCACGCCAGAAGGCCGAAGCGCAGGCGCGCGTCAAAAAAGCGGCGAGCAAGAAACCTGTTGTGCGCAAACCTGCAGTCAAATCGAAATGAAACCCTCCTTCGCGGCACGTCTGATCGACTGGCAGCGCCTGCATGGCAGGCACGACCTGCCCTGGCAGGTGGCGGATCCTTACTTTGTCTGGTTGTCGGAAGTGATGCTGCAGCAGACGCAGGTAGCTACCGTCATTCCTTATTTCCAGGCTTTTGTGGCGCGTTTCCCCGATGTTCACGCCTTGGCGGCAGCACCGGTGGATGAGGTCATGGCAGCCTGGAGCGGGCTGGGTTACTACAGCCGCGCCCGTAATCTGCACCGGGCTGCCGGCAAGGTCGTGCATGACTGGCAGGGCCGGTTTCCGCCAACACAAACTGATCTGATGGCACTGCCCGGCGTTGGCCGTTCGACAGCTGCTGCGATTGCCGCATTCTGCTTTGGTGCCAGGACAGCGATCCTCGATGGTAATGTGAAACGGGTGCTGACGCGCTGGGCAGGCATCGAGGGCTGGCCGGGCGAGCGCGTCACGGAGGCACGATTGTGGTCGCTGGCCGAATCGCTGCTGCCCGGGCAGGAGTTGCCCGCATATACCCAGGGGTTGATGGATCTGGGCAGTACGGTTTGTACGCGCAGCAAGCCGCGCTGTGATGCGTGTCCGCTGGCCGATGATTGCGTGGCCAGGCACGAAAACCGCCAGGCCCGGTTGCCCTCGCCCAAACCACGTAAAACGCTGCCGGAAAAGCATGTCGTGCTGCTGCTCATCTGGCATGAAAACCACATCCTGCTTGAGCGTCGGCCGCCAACCGGCATCTGGGGAGGGCTATGGAGCTTGCCGGAAGCGCCTGACACACTGTCGGTTGCCACCATGTGCCGCCAGCACTATGGCCTGGAGGTGGAGTTTGATCCGCCGCAGGATGACTTCGTGCATGTCTTTACCCATTTCCGTTTGACGATCACCCCTTTGCCTGGCCATGCGACCGCAATGCCCGCCGTGCAAGACCTGCCATTCGAATGGCATTCGCTTGAATCAGCCTTGACATTGGGTTTGCCGGCTCCGGTGAGGCGCTTGCTTACAAAGGCGTAGGCGTTTCTCCCTTCGCGTATCAAATGGCGAATTCAAATTAAGCGCATATTTCTGGCTGCCGGGGGGGCACCTGCCGGATGGGATTGCTCTGTATCATCGATAACACCAGATGATTTTCTTGTCACCGACTTCGGCATGGAAGCTGATCGGACTTCATTTCAGTGTCATGCTCGAAAAAGCTGCTCGTGACCGTTATTCCCTCTGAGTTGCACCTCCTTCCATGATCATTTTCTTCTTTCTCGAAAAAATAGCTGTGTGGTAGGGGATAAGTCCCGGTTGCAGGGGGCGCTTTCTTTTTGTTTGTAAGTTTTACATTATGGTTATTAATTTAATAATTTGTTTTTGTGTTTTTTAATTTATTGATTTTTAAGTTAATTGTCCGTTTGTCAGTTTTTCCTTACATGGTGTTGAGGTGGGGTTGGGGTTGGGTAGTATAGTAAGTGTGTGAGTAAGTTTTAATGACTTGCAGTCTAATAATGCTGGTCTTTAGGAGGTGCATCATGCTCAAGCTAAAATCGTTTTCACTGAAAATGCGTTTATACCTTTTGACCGGCCTCGCACTCTTGGGCTTGGTTGTTCTCGGTGGCGTGGAGCTCTATGAGCAGCGAGTCGAGCAGATTGCTCTTCATAAGATGCGCGTAAAAAATATGACTGAATCTGCGCTGGGAGTTGCTAATCATTTTTATCAGCAGCAGCAATCTGGTGTGATGAGTCAGGCCGATGCACAGCGTGGTGCGCTGGAAACCCTGCGGGTGATGCGTTATGGCGAGAGCAATGATTACTTCTTTGTTTATGATTTCGACGGCAAGGCTCTACTGGTGCCACCCAAGCCAGAGCTGGAGGGGAAGACTTTTCTTGGACAAAAGGACCCTGGTGGGAATTTGCTATGGGATATGCTGGTTGCTGCCGGGAAGAAAGGGGGCGATTTCGTTGAGTATGTTTACCCCAAGCCGGGTTCAGACAAGGCATTCCCCAAGGTTAGTTACGTAGGGAGTGTTTCGCAGTGGCAATGGTCGCTCGGAACAGGTGTGTACATCGATGATGTGGATGCAGCTTTTTATGCCAGCTTGAAGAAGAACCTCTCAATTATCGCAGTGCTTCTGGCGATTATTGCGTTTGCCGCAATTCGCATTGCCAAATCCATTTTGAACGAACTGGGGGGGGAGCCTCAGTATGCGGCAGCGGTTGCAACGCAAATTGCAGGAGGAAATTTGGCATTGGATGTCAATGTGGATGGTCCGGATCAAAGTTTGCTCGGTTCTATGCGCACAATGCAGCGGGAGTTGCGCAGTATGGTTGAGCGGTTTAATCGTGCATCGAATGTCTTGTCGCACTCTTCAAGTGAACTTACGCAGGAGATGGAACAGGTCAGCCTGGGGGCACGTATGACAGCGGAGGCGACATCCTCCACTGCTGCAGCGATTGAACAGATGACCGTTAGTATCAATCATATTTCCGGTAGTGCCGCAGAAACTGAAGAAAACTCTCGTAGTGCTGACGAGTTGGCCAATCAAGGGGAAAAACTGGCAGTGGACGCGGCCAAGGAGATACAGCGTATAGCAACCGATGTAACAGATGCGGCAAGACTGATTCGTGGATTGGTGGATCGTTCCAAGGAAGTCGGCACCATGAGTATGGTCATCAAGGATATCGCCGAGCAAACAAACCTATTGGCACTGAATGCTGCCATTGAGGCTGCCAGAGCAGGTGAACAAGGCCGTGGCTTTGCTGTTGTGGCGGATGAAGTACGAAAGCTGGCTGAGCGTACAGCTAGTGCGACGCAGGATATAAATCGCACCATTCAGGCCATTCAGGGGGATACGGCTGATGCAGCGTCTCGCATGGATGTGGTAACTGATCAAGTCTCCCGAGGTGTTGATTTGACTGAGCAGGCTGCCGGTGCACTCCGGGAGATCGAGCGTGGTGCTCGTGCAACTTTGGTAAAAACACGAGAGGTCGCGAATGCTGCGCAGGAGCAAAGTCAGGCCAGTAATAGCATCGCTGGCAATGTCGAGCGTATCGCCCAGATGGTTGAGCAATCTGATGCGGCAGTTCAATCGGCGCATGATCAGGTGCGCCGGCTCGATGACCTCGCCAAGGAGCTGCATCAGGCTGCGGCCAGCTTCAAGATTTGAGTGTGGGTGAAAACCTTCCTGCAAAGCCGGCACAATGCCGGCTTTGCTGCTTCCATTGTCGCGGGTTCGGGTTAAAATCCCCGGCTTGTTGAAACATTTATTTGCGAAAGGTCTCTGTCATGCCCGTCAATCTGCCCCCGCTCAATCCGGCACAACTGCATCCGGTTCCTGGCGTAAAGCTTGGTATCGGTTCCGCCGGGGTCAAGACGCCCGGCCGCAAGGATGTGCTGGTCATGGAGCTGGCCGAGGGCAGTCGTGCCGCTGGCGTGTTTACGCAGAACCGTTTCTGTGCCGCACCAGTGCGTCTGTGCCGCGAATTTCTGGCGGGTGGCAGTGCCATCCGCGCACTGGTAGTGAATACCGGCAATGCCAATGCCGGTACCGGGCAGGATGGCGAAAACCGTGCACGGGCCGTCTGTGCCGCGCTCGCTGAAAAAATGAACCTGGCGCCGGAACAGGTGCTGCCGTTCTCGACCGGCGTGATTCTGGAACCGTTGCCGTACGAGAAAGTCATCGCCGCTTTGCCCGGCGCGATTGCCGATCTGGCGCCCGCTCGCTGGGCCGAGGCCGCCAGCGCGATCATGACCACCGATACCGCACCGAAAGCTGCCTCGGCCCAGGTCGTGATCGGCGGCAAGACCGTGACCCTCACCGGCATTTCCAAGGGCGCCGGCATGATCCATCCGAACATGGCGACCATGCTCGGTTATGTGGCGACCGATGCCGCGATCAGTCAGGATTTGCTGCAAGCCACGGTGAAGTATGCGGCAGATCGCTCGTTCAACTCGATTACCGTCGATGGCGATACTTCGACCAACGATTCGTTCATCCTGATCGCAACCGGCCAGGCAGGCAATGCCGAGATCGTCGATGCGGCGAGTGCCGATTTCCTGGCTTTGCGCGATGCGGTAACTGCGCTGTCCCAGACGCTGGCGCAGGCGATCATTCGCGATGGCGAAGGCGCGACCAAATTCATCACGATCAATGTCGAACGCGGCAGTACCCGCGAGGAATGCAAGACCGTCGGTTATGCCATCGGCCGCTCGCCACTGATCAAGACCGCTTTCTTTGCGTCCGACCCCAACCTGGGCCGCATCCTGTGCGCGATCGGGTATTCTGGCGTGGGAAATCTGGATGTGAACACGCTGGAAGTCTGGCTGGATGATGTGCTGGTCGCCAAGGATGGCGGTCGCGTGGCGAGCTACAAGGAAGAAGATGGCCAGCGCGTGATGAACAAGCCGGAAATCACCATTACGGTAAAACTCAATCGTGGCGCTGAGAGTGCCACGGTCTGGACCTGCGATTTTTCCTATGACTACGTCAAGATCAATGCCGACTACCGCAGTTGATCGTTCATGAAAAAAGAGGGGGGATGTTGCCATTCCCCCTCGTTCAGTTGTGCAGGCCGTCAGAACCACTTACTTCTTGTTGGCTGGTTTCTTGGTCATCTTGTCCGTTGTGAACTTGTAAACAATCTTGCCGCTATACCATTCGCCCGGCTTGAGTGTGATCGAAGCAAATTCCGGATGGTTTGGCGCATCCGGGAAGTGCGAAGGCTCGATGCAGAAGCCGCTACGGAACTGGTATAGGTTTCCCTTGCCCACATCGCGCGGTGCCTTGCCCTCCAGGAAGTTGCCCGAGTAGAGCTGTACGCCGGGTTCGGTGGACCAGACTTCCATGATGCGGCCCGATTTCGGATCCATGGCGCTGGCGTGGAAAGTCATTTCACCCGGTGTCTTTTGGCTGACGACGTAGTGATTGTCATAGCCATTTCCCGCCTTGAGCAGATCGTAATCCGCCTTGATGTCCTGCCCGAACGATTTGGGTTTGCGGAAATCCATCGGAGTACCGGCCACATCGCGCATCTTGCCGTTTGGCGTGAGCGCCGGGCTTACTTCCAGCACTTTGCCTGCATTCACGGTAATGACATGGTCTTCAATCGAAGAGCCCAAGTCGCCCGATAGATTAAAGAAGGTGTGCCCGGTGAAGTTGGCCACCGTTGTCTTGTTGGCAGAAACTGCGTCGTAGCTGAGCACCAGCTCATTGTTCTCCGTCACGGTATAGGTCACGCGTACCGGAAGATCGCCTGGGAAACCTTCCTCGCCATCCTTGAACAGAATGGCCATCTGCACGCTGTTTGCCGCGAGCTGCTTGGCTTCGAACGGGATAAAACGCGATCCTTTGGTGCCGCCGTGCAAGGTGTTCGGGCGACCACCGCCATCGTTGATGGCCAGTTTGTATTCGTTGCCATCCAGTTTGAGTGTGCCGCCACCCAAACGGTTGGCAAAGCGGCCAATGAATGCACCCATCGATGCCTGACCCTGCATGACGCGATCAATGCTTTCGTAGCCTTGGGCAACGTCACCCATCTTGCCGTAGCGATCAGGCACGATGATCTGCTCGATCTTGGCACCGTAGTTGGTGATGCGCACCACCATGCCCTTGCTGTTGCGGATGGTGTAGAGATCGACCTGCTTGCCATCCACTTCCTTCTTGAATGCGTCGGCCTTCAGTTCAAATGGTGTGGGGGATTCCCATTTGCTGGCTGCCAGAACCAGATGCGGGGTCAGCATGATGGCGCTGACTGCAGCGATTCCCATGACTTTGACTGCTTTGCTCATACAACTCTCCTGATGAATTTGCATTTATTTTGTTTTGGAGCCTGTTTCTGCGGGCTGTGAGCCTGCGCTGATGATGTGCGCGGGTTCGCTATCCGCTGAAATGGTCCGTTGTCTACCATTGGATTGATGGTATGACCAGATCATTATAATGACAACTTTTTTAAGCTGTAAAAAATTTTATGAAATGATGATGGGTTGCTTATTATGTTGTTGATTTTTAATTGATAAAAATAATCTTATGTAATTGAATTTGATAGGGGGCAGCAGATATCAGTGCGATGAGGCAGGGAGAGTATATGAGAGTGTACGGCCGGCAAGCGCAGATGGGGTGCTTCTGGATTAGAGGTCAAGCCAGGATGGGTTGTGCTGAATCAGCCAGAGTGCTTGCAGGGATGCAATCAGGACAATCAGATGGAACCAGCGCCAGATGCGATAGCGCAGCAGTTGTTTGTCAGGTGCACGGGTGGTGATGAGATAGGGCAGGCTGTTTTGCGGACGGTGCAGCGTGTGCGTGGCTGGCCGGGTGCGCGCCTGGCGGTGTTCGGCGGCAATTTGCGTTTGTACGGTTGCGCGCACGTGGTCCCATTCCGCCAGATCGATTTCGCCATCGCGGTTGCTGTCGAACTGCTGCAATAGTCCGTGCTTGTCGTTTTTGATTTCGCCCAGGCGTAGCGATACATCACGCTTGAGATCAAGCTCCTGATCATTGCGGACTGACGAGAATTCACCCAGTGCAAACAGCGGGTGGCCTTGCAGGATCAGCCACTCGGTATAGCGATAGCCGTCGCGTTCCGTGATGGAGCGCTCGGCGGTCTCGATCAGGGCGCCGTCGGGCAGGATCAGCACTTCGCCACTGCCGTCATCGAGCAGGAATGATGCGCTGCTTTCGTCAGTGCTGACATGGTGGTAATTGCTGCGGTTGTCGGAATCGGCGCGTTCGGTAATGCAGCGATACCATACGCAGGGCAGGCAGGTTACCGGGCTGTAGACTGGCTCACCGGCATAGCGCGCCCGGCCGCTCAATTCCACGTAGCCTTGCGCTGCCGAAACGATGCGCGAAGTCGGTGTGTTGGCGATGGCGCGCCGATAGCGCTCATTGCTGAACCAGCCCAGGGCGCTGAGTGCAGCGAGCAGGCCCAGGCAAATCATCCAGCCTGCGAGGCTGCCGATGTGCCAGGCGGCAAAGGGCAGCAACAGCGCCGGCATCGGGCTGCCAAAAAGAAAGCGACGCAGTTGCTGCAGTGTCAGGGTTGCGTTCACAGTTTCGGTGCAAATAGCGTACCGAGGTCTGCATCCTTGCGCTCGGCGGCTGTGAATTGCAGCAATTGCGCGGTATCGAAGCCAAATAGCCGGGCAATAACGACATCCGGGAATTGCTCGATACGCACATTGTTGAGGTTCACGCTTTCGTTGTAGAACTCGCGCCGATCGGCAATGGTGTTTTCCAGTTCGGTGATGCGGGCGATGAGATGCTGGAAATGTTCGTTGGCCTTGAGTTCCGGATAGGCTTCGACCGTGGCGAACAGCGCGCCAAGCCCCGAGCGCAGGGCGGTTTCGGCGGCGCCCAGTGCGCCGATGTTGCGTGCTTCGCGGGCAGCGGCCACGCCGGCGCGTGCCTGCATGACCTTTTCCAGTGTCGCTTGTTCGAATTGCATGTATTGCTTGCAGGTTTCCACCAGTTTGGGCAATTCGTCATGCCGTTGCTTGAGCAATACGTCGATGTTGGACCAGGCCTTGCTGACGTTGTGCTTCAGTTGTACCAGGTTGTTGTACAGCATGATGATGTAGAGCAATACAACAGCGATCAGGCCCAGAAATATCAACAGTGACATGGCAATGCTCCGTGGATGAGTGACCACATGTTAGCTGTGGGGTTTTCAGCAGGCAAACAGTACGAAAACGGTCGGACGCTTGCCGATTTCGGGGGGCGGGGCTTTTCGCCATTGGGCAATGGTCTGGCTGCGGATGAATTCATCGGGCAGTGTCAGGTCGCAGGCAATTGTCAATTGCGTATCGGGACGAGCCGTGGCGAGCAGTGCGGCCAGCAAGGCTTGATTGCGATAGGGGGTTTCGATGAAGATTTCCGCTTGTTTGGCTTTGCGCGAGTCATTTTCCAATCGGCGAATGGCCTCGATGCGCGGGGCCTCCTGTGCGGGCAGGTAACCGTTGAAGCGAAACTGCTGGCCATTGGCGCCCGCTGCCATCAATGCCAGCAGAATCGATGAAGGCCCAACCATCGGGGCAACGCGGATGCCCTTGCGGTGTGCGAGTCGTACCAGGTTGGCGCCTGGGTCGGCCACGCCGGGGCAGCCGGCCTCCGACATCAATCCGACATCATGACCAGCGAGCAGCGGTTCGAGCAGCGCGGCCAGTTCGTTTTCCTTGGTGTGTTCGTTCAGTTCCTGCATCCAGAGTGAGCGCAACTCGTGCGGCGTACCGAACAGTTTCAGATGCGCGCGCGCGGTTTTGGGTGCTTCGACAATGAAGTGCGTGAGTTGCCGTGCCTGGGCGAGGGTGTCGGCCGGCAAGACATTGTCGATATGGTCGCCGCCCATGGGGGTTGGAATCAGGTAAAGCGTCCCGGTCTTGTTCATGGCAATACCACATCCTCATTCTTGAGCATGCTGACTAGTTCGATCAGGGGCAGGCCGATGATGGCGGTCGGATCGCGATTTTCAATCGCGGCAATCAGTACGATGCCCAGTCCTTCGGTCTTGGCGCTGCCGGCGCAGTTGTAGGGTTGTTCGCGCTGCAGATAGGTTTCGATTTCATCATCGGTGTAGTCACGCATGGTGACACGGGTGATGTCGACGGCTGTCTGCTTGTGGCCGGTGGCTGCGTTGAGCAGGCACAGGGCGGTATGGAATTCGATAGTGCGTGCGCGCATCTGGCGCAACTGGGCAACTGCGCGTTCGTGATTGCCGGGCTTGCCCAGCTGGATCCCATCCAGCAGCGCAACCTGATCGGAGCCGATGATCAGGTGGGTGGGGTAGCGATCCATCAGTACGCACGCCTTGGCTTCGGCCAGTCTCAGGCTGGTTTGCGCTGCGGTTTCGCAGGGTAGCGGCGTTTCATCGATGTCTGGGCTGGCTGTTTCGAATGGCAGGCCGAGTCTTGCCAGCATCTCCTTGCGATAGATCGAGGACGAGGCAAGCAGCAGAGGGTAAGAGGCTTGTTTTTGCATGGCTTTTTTATCGGTTGCTAAGGCGTCAAAGGCTTTGACAGAAGGTGGTCGCGGATTATATCATGCGCGGTTTCTGGTTCGAGCCAGCAGATTATGACGGTTATTCACAGCGTGGAATTCGCCCGCGAGGGCGGTGAGCTCAGTGGCGTGATCCCGCTCAAATCCATGGCGCGGCTGCATGATCAGCTTGCCTCGCTTGAGGGTCAGGTGCAATGGCATCTGGTCGGTGGTGTGGACAAGATCGAGCGGCCTTTCCTGCGTTTGCAGGTTAAGTCCGATATCGAACTGGTCTGCCAGCGTTGTCTGAAGACCATGCCTTTCCGGGTAAGTGCGGATACTGTACTTGTGCAGTTTCCGGACGAAGAATCGCTCGATGAGGCTGTGGCGCAGGATGATGATCTGGAGGGCATCCTGTTCGAACCCGAACTTGATGTGGAAATGCTCGTCGAGGATGAGTTGCTGCTGGCTTTGCCGTATGCACCTCGACATGAGACGTGTGATCCGGCAGGTGCTCAAAACAAGCAGGCCGGCAATGCGAAACCGAATCCGTTTGCTGTCCTGGCGCAATTGAAAACCGGGAAGGCGGAAGACTCGAACTGACAAACAACTGGTTTTCAAGGAGTAAATCATGGCTGTTCAACAGAATAAAAAATCCCCGTCCAAGCGTGGCATGCACCGCGCTCACGATTTTCTGACCACCCCGGCACTTGCTATTGAAGCAACTACCGGCGAAGCCCATCTGCGACACCACGTATCGCCGAACGGTTTCTACCGTGGCCGTCGCGTCGTCAAGGCCAAGGGCGAGTAATTCGCGGCATAGCTTTGCTGCCGACAATACTGGTTATGCGGCGCAAGCAGGGGTTACCTGCTTGCGCCGTTCGCCATTTTGGGTCTGAGGACCTGTCAGTGTTTTGAATGTCTATATAAATTCAGGCGTTTATGGATATAACGGTTGCAGTGGATGCAATGGGTGGTGATCACGGTGCGCATGTAACGGTGCCGGCTGCGCTGCGTTTTCTGAAGGAACACCCGAGTGTCAATGTGGTGCTGGTTGGTTTGCCCGATGTGATCGAGGCGGAACTGCGCGCCCATAACGCCAGTGTCGATACGCGTTTGCGTATTCATCCGGCCAGTGAAGTGGTGCTGATGGATGAATCACCGCAGTCGGCGATGAAAAACAAGAAAGATTCGTCGATGCGCGTGGCGATCAATCTGGTCAAGTCGGGCGAAGCGCATGCCTGTGTGTCGGCAGGTAATACAGGCGCCCTGATGGCGACGGCGCGTTTTGTGCTCAAGACTATTGTCGGCATCGAACGTCCTGCGATCGCCAAGATGTTGCCTACCCAGAATGGCGAGACCTGTGTGCTTGATCTGGGCGCCAATGTCGACTCTACACCGCAACAACTGCTGCAATTCGGTGTCATGGGCGCATCGCTTGTCGGAGCTGTGCAGCACAGGGAAAACCCGACAGTCGGCCTGCTCAATATCGGCTCGGAAGACATCAAGGGCAATGAAGTGGTCAAGGAGGCGTCTGAGCTGTTCAAGACTTCCGGGCTCAATTTCGTTGGCAATGTCGAAGGCAATGATATCTACAAGGGCGTGGTGGATGTCGTGGCGTGTGACGGCTTTACCGGTAATGTTGCCTTGAAGGCATCTGAAGGCTTGGCGAAAATGCTGATCCAGTTCTTGCGCGAAGAATTCAAGCGTACCTGGTGGAGCAAGGTGCTGGCGGTGTTCGCCTGGCCGGTACTGGCACGCTTCAAGAAGCGCATGGATCCGCGCCGCTACAATGGCGCCACCTTGCTGGGCTTGCGCGGCATCGTGATCAAGAGCCATGGCAGTGCCGATGAAGTGGCGTTCCTGTGGGCGTTGCGCCAGGCCGAGGAAGAAGCACGCGCGGGCGTGATCCAGCGCATCACCGACAAGGTGCAAAGCCAGATGGCTGCACTGGGTAATGAGGGTGTTGCCCCCGAAAATATTTGACCGGCTTGTGTGGCCGGCCATCGCAAGGAGAGCTTCGTGACGATTTATTCGCGCATTGCCGGGACAGGTTCCTATCTGCCGGCCCAGCGGGTTACCAATGATGACATTGCCCGGAAAGTCGATACCAGCGATGAGTGGATTGCATCGCGTACCGGTATTCGCGCTCGCCATTTCGCTGCGGACAATGAGCTTTCTTCCGATCTGGCGCTCAAGGCGGTCGAGTCTGCCATTGAGGCTGCGGGTATTGCCAGGGACGAGATCGATTTGCTGATCGTGGCGACTACCACGCCCGATCACGTTTTTCCATCCACTGCGACCATCCTGCAGAACAAGCTGGGTGTCTATGGCTTTCCGGCGTTTGATGTGCAGGCAGTATGCGCCGGTTTTATCTATGCGCTGACGATTGCAGATCAGTTCATCCGTTCCGGTACGGCCAAGTGCGCGGTGGTGGTGGGGGCGGAAACCTTTTCGCACATCCTTAACTGGCAGGATCGCACGACCTGCGTCCTGTTCGGGGATGGTGCGGGTGCCGTGGTGCTCAAGGCCTCCGATGAGCCGGGCATTCTGGCCAGCAAGCTGCATGCGGATGGCCGTCACAAGGATATCCTGAATGTGCCGGCCAAGATCCGCAATGGCGCCATTGAGGGCGATCCCTGGGTTTACATGGATGGCGGAGCGGTATTCAAGTTTGCCGTGCGCTCGCTGGCGGATGTGGCAGGAGAGACGCTGGCTGCCGCCGGGCTTGGGCAGCAGGATCTGGATTGGCTGGTGCCGCACCAGGCCAATATCCGCATCATCGAATCAACGGCCAAGCATCTCAAGCTGCCGATGGAAAAGGTGATCGTGACGGTTGATCAGCATGGCAATACGTCGGCAGCCTCGATTCCGCTGGCGCTTGATGAAGGTATTCGCTCCGGGCGGATTCAGCGTGGGCAGAACCTGATGCTGGAAGGCATTGGCGGTGGGTTCACCTGGGGAGCTGCCCTGATCAAATATTGACAGGGGTCAGACCGCGCTTGCGTGCGAACGGATGATGCCCGCATGGCATTGATTGCGGTGAGCGCAGTTTCCAGAAAGATTTTGATTGGTTGGCGGACGGTTGAGTGGGTTCGCCACTTTGCATAGAGGGAGCAAGACATGTCTTTTGCTTTGGTTTTTCCAGGCCAGGGTTCGCAATCGCTTGGCATGATGAAGGGGTTTGCCGATGATGCATCGGTACGCCAGACCTTTGATGAGGCCAGTGGTGCGCTTGGGCAGGATTTGTGGGCGATGTGCCAGGAAGGTGCTGATGCTGCAGTGATCAATGCCACCGTCAATACCCAGCCGTTGATGCTGGCAGCCGGTGTGGCCGTATTCCGTGCCTGGCGTGCTGCGGGCGGCGCTATCCCGGCCGTGGCGGCGGGCCATTCGCTCGGTGAATACACTGCATTGGCTGCTGCCGGTGCCATCGCGTTTACCGATGCCGTGAAGCTGGTGCGTCTGCGCGCCGAAGCCATGCAATCTGCCGTGCCGGAAGGTCAGGGTGCGATGGCGGCAATTCTTGGGCTGGACGATGCCGTAATCGTTGCTGCTTGTGCTGAGGCTGCGCAGGGCGAAGTGGTTGAGGCGGTGAACTTCAACTCGCAAGGCCAGGTCGTGATTGCAGGTAGCAAGGCCGCAGTGGAGCGAGCCATGGAAATCTGCAAGCAGAAAGGGGCCAAGCGCGCCTTGCCCCTGCCGGTTTCCGTGCCCTCGCACTGCGCCCTGATGAAACCGGCAGCCGAAAAGCTTGCCGCTGCACTTGCCGGAATCAGTGTGTCGGCGCCGGAATTCCCGGTGCTGCATAACGCCGACGTGGCCGCGTACACCGATCCGGCCCAGATCAAGGATGCGCTGGTGCGCCAGTTGTATCAACCGGTTCGTTGGGTGGAAATCGCGCAGAAGATGGCGGCCGATGGCGTAACCGTGATGGCGGAATGCGGTCCGGGCAAAGTATTGGTAGGGCTCAACAAGCGTATCGCGGCCGATGCCCAGCATTTCGCGCTGACCGATCTGGCTGCATTCGATGCGCTGAAGGCTGCGCTTTGATCAATTTACGGCGGATTCGGTAGATGATCCGCCAATTTGAGGGGTGAGCATGAGTTTGCAAGGCAAGGTGGTGCTGGTCACCGGCGCTTCGCGTGGCATTGGTCAGGCGATTGCGCTGGAATTGGCCCAGATGGGTGCGACAGTGATCGGTACGGCAACGTCCGATGCCGGTGCGCAGGCTATTTCCGATTATCTGAAGGCCGCAGGCAATGCCGGTTGTGGCATGCGCCTGCAGGTCACGGAAGAAGGCGCGTGCGAGGCCATCGTTGCGACGATTGCCAAAGAGTTTGGCGATATCGCGATTCTGGTCAACAATGCCGGCATTACGCGTGACAACCTGTTGATGCGCATGAAGGATGAAGAGTGGGACGATATTTTCGCCACCAATCTGCGTCCGGTCTACAAGTTGTCCAAAGCGGCAATGCGCGGCATGATGAAGGCGCGCTGGGGGCGCATCATCAATATTGCGTCCGTCGTTGGTGCAACCGGTAATGCTGGTCAAACCAATTATTCGGCAGCCAAGGCGGCGATGTTCGGTTTCACCAAATCGCTGGCCAAGGAAATCGGCAGCCGCGGTGTCACCGTCAATGCCGTGGCGCCTGGTTTTATCGATACCGACATGACCAAGTCTCTGCCAGATGAGCAAAAAGCGAAGCTGGTCGAGAATATTGCCCTGGGCCGTTTGGGTGCGCCACAGGATATTGCCGATGCGGTGGGCTTCCTTGCATCGGACAAAGCAGGGTACATTACGGGTTGTACGCTGCATGTGAATGGCGGCATGTTTATGAATTAACCGGCAGGCCGCGCGGCGGAAAACCGCCAAGTGGCATGCCAATTTTGTGCGTATTTGACCTGGATTCATCCTGGCCTGTTTGCTTGGGACGTTTTTTTGGTAGAATGCGCTCGCACTTTTTCTGAATTTAGAAAGGCTTGGACTAATCCCATGGAAAACATCGAACAGCGCGTGAAGAAGATCGTGGCCGAACAACTTGGCGTGCCGGAAACCGACGTCAAGACCGAATCCTCCTTCGTGAACGATCTCGGCGCCGACTCCCTCGACACCGTTGAACTCGTTATGGCCCTCGAAGAAGAATTCGAGTGCGAAATTCCTGACGAAGACGCCGAAAAGATCACTACCGTTCAGCAAGCGATCGATTACGTCAGCGCTAACCTGAAGTAATCCGCAGCAGTGTTGTCTAGACCTCTGCCTGGCGCTGGAAACAGACGCCGGTCAGGGGTCTTTTAGTTACTGCCTGGAGCAGTTTTTGGAGAAAATCGTGTCCAAACGCAGAGTCGTTGTAACCGGCCTCGGCCAGGTTTCCCCGGTGGGTAACGATGTTGCCACCGCTTGGGCCAATATTCTGGCCGGCAAATCCGGGATCGGTCGTATTACCCGATTTGATGCTTCTGATATAAACAGCCAGATCGCGGGTGAGGTCAAGGATTTCGATGTTACCCAGTACATCTCGGCCAAGGATGCTCGCCGTATGGATGCCTTCATCCATTACGGTATCGCTGCCGCGCTGCAGGCGATCACGGATTCGGGCCTTGATGACGTGACTGATCTCGACAAAACCCGCGTTGGCGTCAATATCGGTTCTGGCATCGGTGGTTTGCCGCTGATCGAAAATACCGGTGTGGATGTTGTGAATGGCGGCATACGCAAGATCGGTCCATTCTTTATCCCGGGTTCACTGATCAATCTGGTCGCTGGCCACGTTACCATCCTCAAGGGTTATCTCGGACCGAGCTACGGTATCGTCTCCGCTTGCACGACCGGCGCGCATTGCATCGGTGATGCTGCACGCATGATCCAGTACGGCGATGCCGATGTGATGGTTGCTGGTGGCACCGAAGGCGCGTTGTCGCGTCTGGGCGTGGGTGGATTCGCCGCGATGAAGGCATTGTCTACCCGCAATGATGATCCGGCTACGGCTTCCCGTCCGTGGGACAAGGGCCGTGATGGTTTCGTGATCGGCGAAGGCGCGGGTGTGCTGGTACTGGAAGAGTACGAGCATGCAGTCAAGCGCGGCGCCAGAATCTATGCCGAACTGATTGGTTTTGGCATGAGCTCCGACGCTTACCACATTTCGGCTCCGAATGCGGATGGTCCGGCCCGTGGCGTGAAGAATGCGCTGCGTGATGCCGGTATCAATGCGGACGCGGTGCAATACGTCAATGCACACGGCACGTCCACGCCGCTGGGTGATGCGAATGAAACCAATGCGCTCAAGCTCGCACTTGGCGATCACGCCAAGAAGGTGGTCGTCAATTCGACCAAGTCGATGACCGGCCACTTGCTGGGCGGTGCTGGCGGTGTCGAAGCGATCTACTCGATCCTGGCTGTCTACAATCAGGTTTCTCCGCCAACCATCAACCTGTTCGAGCAGGATATCGAAGGCGGTTGTGATCTGGATTATGTGGCCAATACCGCACGCGACATGAAGATCGATGTGGCAATTTCCAACTCGTTTGGCTTTGGCGGTACCAACGGTACGCTGGTGTTCAAGCGGTTTGCTTGATCTTGCTGCACTCAGACAAGAAAGGCTGCCACGGCAGCCTTTTTTCATGTTTGTCCATATTTCGTCTTTGGCTTCATGACCACTGCCGCTACAATCGCGCCCATGCCTGAGCTCTATACCCAATCACTTGCCCAAGCGCCTGATCTGCTGGCCTTGCACGCTGCCCGCCGCGACTTGTTTCCGGGGTTGTTGCAGTCATCCGGCCCGGATGGGTGGGATATTCTGTTTGCGTTGCCGCAGCAGGTGCGCATTTATGCCCATCGTGAAGCCGCGCAATTCATCCAGGACCTGACGGCACTGCCGCGCAGTGTGCCGATTGATACTCGCCTGCCATTTTCCGGTGGTTGGCTTGTCTATGCCGGGTATGAATTGCTCGAAGTATTCGAGCCGACCGTGCCGGCCCGGGACGCGGATGGTTTCCCGGTAGCGGCCCTGGTTCGCTGCCCGGCGGCTGTGCTGGTCGAGCGAGAGAGCGGCGCGTGTACGCTGGTGGCGGAAAGTGCTGCAGATCTGGCTGCGCTGGAAGTCGCGATCTCGGATGTGCGCTGGCTGCCGGAGCCTCTGGTTGTGACCCGGGTTGCCGAGGATGATCCGCATGCATTTTTGGCCGGCGTTGAGGCCTGCAAGCGTTATATCTACGAAGGCGATGTCTTTCAGGTAAACCTGTCGCGTGGCTGGGATGTTGAATTGCAGCGCGGAAGCGCGGCCGATGTATACGCCTGTTTGCGCCAGGCTAATCCGGCTCCTTTCTCGGCCCTGTTGGATCTGGGGCGGCAGCAGATCATCAGTTCCTCGCCCGAACGTTTGGTCGAAGTGCGCGGGGATTTGATCCAGACACGGCCGATTGCCGGTACGCACCGGCGCTCCAGCGATCCGGTCGAGGATGCCGAACTGAAAACCCGTTTGCTTGAAACCGCCAAGGAACGAGCAGAACACATCATGCTGGTCGATCTGGAGCGCAATGACCTGGGGCGTATCGCCGTACCGGGCAGTGTGGAGGTCAACGAGTTGATGGTAGTGGCGACCTACGCCTTCGTCCACCATATCGAATCCAATGTACGGGCCAGGCTGCGTGTCGGCCTCAATGCCGCTGACATTCTGCGCGCACTGTTTCCGGGTGGAACAATTACCGGCTGTCCCAAGGTGCGCTGCATGCAGATCATCCGTGAGCTCGAAGACCGCCCACGGCTCGCCTATACCGGCAGTCTGGGGTATATCAACCGCGATGGTTCTCTTGATCTCAACATCCTGATCAGAACCTTCATGCAAGAGGATAACCAGCTGTACTTCCGTGCCGGTGCCGGTATCGTGGCGGATTCTGATCCCGAGCGCGAACTGATGGAAACCCGTCACAAGGCCCGTGGTTTGCTGCGGGCGCTGGGGGTGGAAGCGTGAGATGGCTCAATGGCCAGCCAGCGGAAATGTTGCCGCTGTCGGATCGCGCCATTCAATTTGGCGATGGCGTGTTCCGTACCTTGCGTGTGCAGGATGGGAAGCTGATTTTCTGGTCGCGGCACTTTCGCAAACTGTGCGCGGATTGTGCCGTGCTTGGCATCCCGGCGCCGCAGGAGCTGCTCCTGCTGCAGGATATTCATGGCCTGCTGTCAGATGCGCAATGCCAGGATGCTGTCATCAAGATCGTGATAACGCGCGGTGAGTCTGCGCGGGGTTATGTGATTCCCGCAGATGTACGGCCCAACCGGATCGTCCAGTGCGCGGCCCCACCTCAGTATCCCGACATGCTGTATACCGAGGGTGCGGAAATTCGGCTGTGTTCGATTCGGGCCGGCTGGCAGCCGGCACTGGCCGGAGTCAAGCATCTGAACCGGCTGGAGAATGTACTTGCCCGCCGCGAGTGGTGTGATCCCGCCATTCTGGAGGGGCTCCTGCTTGATCGCGATGGCTACGTGCTGGAAGGCGTGATGAGCAATCTGCTGCTCTGGCACAATCATGCCTTGCTCACCCCCTTGCTGGAGAGCGCCGGTGTGGCGGGCGTGATGCGTGAGGTTGCCTTCGATGCCGCTCGCCACTTGGGGTGTGCTGCTGTAGAGAAAAGACTTACTCTGGATGAGCTGTATGCGGCTGAGCAGGTGTGGATGTGCAACAGCCTGTTCGGTTTGGTGCCCGTACGCCGGCTGGCACAACACTGCTGGCATGTGGTGCCTGATTCGGCCTTGCAGGCCAGGGTGCGACAGATGGCGCGGGAGGAAGCCCGATGCGCTGGTTGATCGGTGTCTTGCTGGCGCTGTGTGCGGCGGGGAGCTGGGCACAAGTGCAATACTACCAGGCTGATCCCGCTAGACTGGCGCAGCTTGAGGCGGAACGCTGCCAGCGGCTGCACAAGGAGTCTGCCCTGATCCGCCAGCGCCTGACGCGCCCGGTGGCCCGCCAGGGCGATGTGACCAAAATGAAAAGCAGGTTGCAGGATCTTGCCGCCTCAGCCGTCAAGTATTGCCCCGCAGATAATGTATCAGGTCTGCCTGCTGCAACCAGGCGCTAAACTCCAGCAGCCGCAGGGTTGCCGGATTCAAACAAGGAGAATGTACCGTGGATCAAAATCAACTCAAAAAACTTGTGGCCGAAGCTGCCTTGAAATTTGTACCCGATGATTGCGTCGTCGGCGTGGGTTCCGGTTCCACGGTGAATTGCTTTATTGATGCGCTGGCCGGCATGAAGGGACGTATCGACGGTGCTGTGGCTGCGTCCGAAGCCAGTGCCCAGCGGCTCAAGCAGCATGGCATTCGCGTGTATGACCTGAACGCTGTGGACAAGATTCCGGTGTATATCGATGGTGCCGATGAAATCAATCACTACCTGCAGATGATCAAGGGGGGCGGTGCTGCGCTGACGCGTGAAAAGATCGTGTCATCGGTTGCCGAGCAGTTCATCTGTATCGCTGATGCCAGCAAGCTGGTGGATATACTGGGTAAATTCCCGCTGCCGGTCGAGGTTGTTCCGATGGCACGCAGCCATGTTGCGCGTGAGTTGGTGAAACTCGGCGGTAACCCGGTCTGGCGCGAAGGAGTGGTCACCGACAATGGCAACTGGATCCTGGATGTACATGGCATGTCGATTACCGAGCCTGCCAAGATGGAAAGCGAGATCAACCAGATTGTCGGTGTGGTGACCAATGGCCTGTTCGCCCGGCGCCGGGCGGATGTTCTGTTGCTGGGTACCGCCAGTGGCGTGAAGGAAATGCGCTGAGAACCTGTGCACGATCTGGCCGCGAAGCCGTGAACGGGGCTTTATGTACTGCTCAAATTCCTCATGTACTGCTTGTGCATTCCGGTTTTGCGCTGTGCCTTCACCCCACTGACGGTTTCTCGCCACAGGTCGTGATCAGGGTATGAATTCCAGGTTGAAACAATTCGGTAATACTTGCCTGCTACAGTGATGGGATCAGAATCGGAGGTTTGCCATGTCGGAACATATCAGCTCGCAATTTGACGTTGAACTGGAAGCCATTCGTTCCCACGTATTGGGGATGGCGGGTTTGGTTGAGGAGCAGGTGCGCAATGCCATGCGCGCGCTGGCAACCGGCGATACGGAAGTCATTGATCTGGTGATCGCTCGCGAGCACGAAGTCAATGCCATGCATGTGAAGCTGGATGATATGTGCGTGCACATGATTGCGCGCCGTCAGCCGGCGGCCTCGGATCTGCGCATGGTGATGACCGTGCTCAAGTCGGTCGAGGATCTGGAGCGCGTTGGCGACAAATCCGAGCGCATCTGCCGTCGTGCCCGAGAGATGTTCCAGTCCGGGCGCATGCAGGTTCCGCGTTTTTCGGAACTCAACCATATTGCCGACCAGGCGCTCGATATGCTGGCTGCTTCGCTGGATGCGTTTGCGCGCATGGATGCACCAAAGGCCGCCAGTGTCATCCGTCAGGATTCACGCATTGATGAGGAATACCGTGGGCTGCAGCGTCAATTGATTACCATCATGATGGAAGATCCGCGCACGATTTCGCTGACCCTGGATACCCTCTGGATTGCCAAGGCCATCGAACGGATTGCCGACTATGCCGTCAACATCGCCGAACATACCATCTATCTGGTCAAGGGTGAGGACGTACGCCACAAGGATGTCGATGTGGCAGAAAAGGTGGCCAGCCGGGTGCGCGGCTGACCGCTGCAATAGTCGGTTCGTGTTCTGAAAAGGGCTGCTTTGGCAGCCCTTTTAGGTTGCATTTGCGCCATGGGTGGTCATGGCCAAGATTTTCCGGGGCTTGGTCGGCATACCACTTCATGGGTAGCCTTGTAATATTGCAACTGGCCTGACCGCGCAAAGCGCGCTATCGTTAAAGCGGTTTTTTCTAGATTGTTTCGATCATGACCGATTTCCCCGTTGTTGCTGCAGTCGACCTGGGGTCGAACAGTTTTCGCTTGCAAATTGCGCGGGTGGCCAATGGCAGCCTGTTGCCACTGGATACCATCAAGGAAACCGTGCGTCTCGGGGCTGGTCTCAATGCCGAGAAATACCTGAGCGAAGCCGCCCAGGAGCGCGCGGTTGAGGCCTTGTCACGGTTTGCGGAGCGTTTGCAGGGCTTGCCACCGGAAGCTGTTCGGGCAGTGGCGACGCACACTTTCCGTGTGGCGACCAATATCGCCGAATTTTTGCCCAAGGCTGAGGCAGCACTGGGATTCCCGATTGAAACCATTGCCGGTCAGGAAGAGGCGCGCCTGATTTTTGTGGGCGCTGCGCACAGCCTGCCGGCAACAAAAGAATCGCGTCTGGTGGTGGATATCGGTGGCGGCTCAACCGAATTCATCATCGGCAACCGTTTCAGGCCGGTGCGTGCCGAGAGCAAGCAACTGGGTTGCGTGACATGGAGCCAGCGTTTCTTTGCCGATGGCAAGATCACCCCGGATCGGCTGGCTGCGGCAGAGCTGGCAGCGCGCGAGCGCTTGTTGCCCATGGTCAAGGATTTTCGTGCCGGTCTTTGGGAGCGAGCCTTCGGATCCTCCGGCACGGCGCGTTCCCTGTGTGACATGCTTGAGCTGAATGATTTGTCCACGAGCGGCATCACGCTGAAGGGGCTGACCCGGCTGCGCCAGCTGCTGCTGGATGCCAAGCATGTGGACAAGGTGCATCTCAATGGCTTGCGCTCGGATCGGCGCCCGGTCTTGCCGGGTGGTTTTGCCATCATGGCGGCTGTTTTCGACATGCTGGGTATCGAGCAGATGGGGATGGCCGACGGCGCCTTGCGCGAAGGTGTGCTGCACGATTTGCTCGAGCGGCATACCAAGAAGGATATTCGCGAGCATTCCGTG
This sequence comes from Formivibrio sp. oc-25, assembly GCF_055810895.1. Classification (NCBI taxonomy): domain Bacteria; kingdom Pseudomonadati; phylum Pseudomonadota; class Betaproteobacteria; order Neisseriales; family Chitinibacteraceae; genus Formivibrio; species Formivibrio sp. oc-25. The sequence continues at coordinate 87,506 of NZ_JBVVOL010000010.1, forward strand.
CCGCAGTTCCAGCGCCGATACCATGTCGACATGGCACAGGCAGCACGGGTTGCGACATTGAGTACGCGATTGTTTGATCTGCTGGAGCCGGAAATTACGCCTGCCCGGACGGATCTGGCCCGTCATTTGGCCATGGCAGCGCAATTGCATGAGGTGGGTTTGTCGATTTCGCACGTGAGTTATCGTCGTCATTCGGCTTATATCTTGCAGCATGCGGATATTCCAGGTTTTTCCCGGCGCGAACAGGATCTGATGTCCAAGCTGGTGTTTGCGCACCGGGGACGCCTGACCAAAGCCATTCTGGATGAATTTTCGCGCGAAGAGCGCGGTGGCTTGGCTTGCCTGCGTCTGGGTGTGATGTTCTGTCGTGCCCGGCAAGACGACACCCCGCCCATTCGTGCTTTCTCGCGCAATGGCATGGTCTATCGGCTGGAGCTTGAGCCTGGCTGGCTGGATAGTCGCCCGCTGACCTCGCATGTGCTGGCAGAAGAAATTCGGCTCTGGCAGGAAATCGGCGTGGTGCTGTCGGTTTCGCCTGCGCCTCAAGCTGAATGACTCAGAACTTGTTCACAATCTGTCGCGAGCAGCCGTTAGCAGGGTGAAGCGCAGCGCAAAAGCAGGCGTATACAGGCGGTACATAAAGATTCAGAGCAGCGCATGAACCTCTATCACGGCTTTGCAGCAAGATCGTGAATGGGTTCTCAGTGCCACTGGTCGCGGCGGTCGCGCAAGTTTCTTCGCTCGCTGACGACCCAGCCCTCGTCGGTGAACCACGGCGGGCCATTTTCCTGTTGATGGCGACGATCGGCGGCATAAGGCAAGCTGGCTTCCACCGTTTCGCAGTATGGTGCCTGCGCGGTGGGTATGGGTGGATTTCGCTGTTTGTGGCGGCGGGTGATCATGGCAAATCCCGATAGGCCAGTTCCTTTTTGCAGCATTGCATCGATTCTTACAAATGCCAGTGCAACCTGTGCCGGTGGGCATGTTGGCAGGATGGACGGTCACCAGAACCAGGCCAGCGCAAAGACTCCCAGCATAGCCAGGGCTGCCGCCACTTTGGCAATGGCGCCAAGGATGAATCCGGCCAGTGCAGCGATGCCGACCTTGCCTGCCTGCAGGGCATCTTGACGGGCAATCAGTTCACCCACAGCCGCGCCGATAAACGGGCCGAGCAGCAATCCGGCCAATCCGCCTGCAATGCCGACAATCGAGCCGATCAAGGCCCCCCAGACGGCTTGCGGGCTGGCACCGGCCTTTTTTGCGCCGAGTGATCCGGCGATAAAATCCAGAATCAGGGATATACCGGTCAATACCGCCAGGGCGGTAAAGGTAATCCAGCCGATGCGCTGAAACTGATCCAGCCAGCCGGCGAGCAGCATGCCAGCCAGAATCATTGGCGTGGAGGGTAAAACTGGCAAGAGCGTACCCGCCAGACCGCCCAGAACCAGTAGTCCTGCCAGAATCCAGGCCGCAATTTCCATTACTCACTCCGTTGTGGCGAACGCAGCCACAAGTAGGCGCCAAGCAGGATCATGGGTAATGACAGCCACTGACCCATGCTGAAATTCATGGCCAGCAGACCGAGGAAATCGTCCGGTTCGCGTGCAAACTCGGCGATGAAGCGGAACGCGCCATATCCCGCCAGAAATAACGCAGAAGTACGGCCCACCGCACGCGGTTTGCGGCTGTACAGCCAGAGCATGACAAACAGCAGCAGGCCTTCGAGCGCAGACTGGTACAACTGCGAGGCATGGCGTGGCAAGGCACCGTATTGCAGCAGCATGGCATTCAGTGCCGGATCACCCTGGGCCAGCAAGCGGTCGGCATGGCGGGCCTGTGGGAACAGCATGGCCCATGGTGCATCCGGGCTGGTGACACGTCCCCATAACTCACCATTGATGAAGTTGCCTAGGCGCCCGAATGCCAGGCCGATGGGTACCAGCGGTGCGATAAAGTCGGTGACCTGGAAGAAACTGCGTCCGGTCTTGCGGGCAAAGAACAGCATCGCCAGCAAAACACCCAGAAACCCGCCATGGAAGGACATGCCACCTTCCCAGATCTTGATGATGTCGAGCAGGTGCGAGAGGTAATGATCGGGTTTGTAAAAAATCACATAACCCAGTCGTCCACCCAGAATGACGCCGAGCACGCCATAGAACAGCAGATCATCCAGCTCGCGCGCCTCCCAGTCCGGGTAGCGTCCCTGCTTGATGCGCAGCCGGCCCAGCAGCAGGAATCCGGTAAATGCCATCAGATACATCAAGCCGTACCAGTGCACGCCAAACGGGCCCAGATGAATGGCAACAGGATCAAATTGCGGATGGGTTAGCATGGGGCGAAGGCTTTCGTTAAAATAGACCCAGATTATACCGCAAGCGTCTATCCGGTTTTTCCTGTCAACTGCTCAGCAAGATTCAAGGAATTGTCATGCCCGCCTATCGTTCCAAGACTTCTACCCACGGCCGCAACATGGCTGGTGCACGTTCGCTCTGGCGTGCGACCGGCGTGAAGGAAGAGGATTTCGGCAAGCCGATTATCGCCATCGCCAACTCGTTTACCCAGTTTGTGCCGGGACACGTGCACCTGCACAACATGGGGCAACTGGTCGCGCGCGAGATCGAGCGTGCCGGCGGGATCGCCAAGGAATTCAACACCATCGCCATCGATGACGGCATCGCCATGGGCCATAGCGGCATGCTCTACAGCCTGCCCAGCCGCGATCTGATTGCTGATTCGGTCGAATACATGGTCAATGCCCACTGCGCCGATGCGCTGGTGTGTATCTCGAACTGCGACAAGATCACCCCGGGCATGCTGATGGCCGCGTTACGCCTGAATATTCCGGTGATCTTCGTTTCCGGCGGACCGATGGAGGCCGGCAAGGTTGACTGGCGTGGCGGCGAGCGCAAGGTGGACTTGATTGACGCCATGATCGAAGCTGCCAATCCGGATGTCAGCGATGATGAAGTCGAGCGCATGGAGCGCTCGGCTTGCCCGACCTGCGGTTCGTGTTCCGGCATGTTCACTGCCAATTCGATGAACTGCCTGACCGAAGCGCTGGGCTTGTCCTTGCCGGGCAATGGCTCGCTCGTGGCCACGCACGCCGATCGCAAGCAGTTGTTCCTGCAGGCCGGCCGCCAGATCGTTGAGCTGGCCAAGCGCTATTACGAGCAGGATGATGAAACGGCTCTGCCGCGCAGCATTGCCACCAAGGCGGCATTTGCCAACGCCATGAGCCTGGATGTGGCCATGGGCGGCTCGACCAACACCGTGCTGCATTTGCTGGCCGCCGCGCAGGAAGCTGGTGTCGATTTCAAGATGGCTGACATCGACCAGATTTCGCGCCATGTGCCTTGCCTGTGCAAGGTGGCGCCGGCTACCCAGAAATACCATATGGAAGATGTGCATCGCGCGGGTGGTGTGGTCGGCATTCTGGCCGAACTCAATCGCGCCGGCTTGATCGATACCACGACCCGTACCGTGCATGCGCCGACGCTGGGTGAAGCGCTGCAGTTGTGGGATGTGACCAGCAACAAGCCTGACAGCCAATCGCACTTTCTCTACCGTGCCGCACCAGGCGGCGTGGCCACTACCATTGCCTTCAGCCAGTCGATGCGTTATCCGGAGCTGGATCTTGATCGCAAGGACGGTTGCATCCGCAACAAGGAAAATGCCTATTCGCAGGATGGCGGCCTGGCCGTGCTGTTCGGCAATATCGCCGAACGTGGCTGTATCGTGAAGACTGCGGGCGTGGATGATTCGATCCTCAAGTTCACCGGGCGCGCCCGCGTATTTGAAAGCCAGGATGCGGCCGTGGCAAGCATTCTGGGCGACAACGTGGTGGCCGGCGATGTGGTGGTGATTCGCTACGAAGGCCCGAAGGGTGGACCGGGCATGCAGGAAATGCTGTATCCGACCAGCTATCTCAAGTCCAAGGGCCTGGGCAAGGCGTGTGCCTTGTTGACTGACGGTCGCTTCTCCGGCGGCACTTCCGGCCTGTCGATCGGCCATGCCAGTCCGGAGGCGGCGGAAGGTGGTGCCATTGGCCTGGTGGAAGAGGGCGATACTATCGAGATCGATATTCCGAACCGCACCATCCACCTCAAGGTCAGCGAGGCAGAACTCGCCAGTCGCCGTGCTGCGATGGAAGCCCGTGGCAAGCAGGCCTGGAAACCGGTGGCACGTGATCGCTATGTCAGCCCGGCGCTGCGTGCCTATGCCGCGATGGCGACCAGTGCCGATACCGGCGCGGTGCGCGACGTCAGCCAGGTCGAGCGCAAGGATTGATGGCCTTGGTCGTATCTGATTGCAAAAAAGCGCCTTTCGGGCGCTTTTTTGTTGTTCGTGCAGCCAGTCTGGCCATGGCGATTGGCGTGGCAGCTGCTTGCGCGCAAGTTATTGCCGCCGAAGATTATGCGGTCTGGCAGGATAAGCGCTATGTGATCGCTTACAACCCAAGTGGCAAGCCCAATGGCATCAGCGATGCCGATGTCATCGATGCCCTGGCGCATGCCGCAGCAGTCTGGGCCTCGTGCGGTGTGCGGGTAGAGTTTGGCGGATTTACCCGACGCCCCATTGATCATCTTGATGGTGTGAATGTCATCGGCTGGCAGGTGGATATTCCTGGCTTGATGGCGCTGACGCTGCCGCAGTATCTGCGGAGAATTTTGCTGGATGCGGATATCCGGCTCAATGCCGGGCTGGTTCGTGATGCTGATACCTTGCGCCAGGTGATCGCGCATGAGGTCGGTCATGCCCTTGGCCTGTTCGTGCACTCGGCCGAGGCGGACAGTTTGATGAACGAGAAGCGCTTTTTGTCACTGAGGCTGGATACGCCTTCCGGGCAGGACATGCAGCGTTGCCAGCAACGCTACGACTGGAAATAAAAATGCCCTGCAGGGCAGGGCATCCGATTGCGGGCAGGTCTGTTACTGCCCGGTCTTCTTGAATTTCTCTTCCTGCCAGGGCAATGGAACCAGAATGTCGTTGAGCGTGAACTCGCCGCCTTCCAGCGTGGCGGATGCAGTCAACAGTTCACCATCGACCTTGATCAGTTTCTGGTCGGCCAGGCGGCTGATCTGGCCCTCCACGAACTGGCCAGCCAGGTAATCGAGATCGGCATTGCTGACATTCGATTGCGGGCCACCAAACATGCTGCGTGCCTGCCACATCACCACCGTTTCCACGATCTTGCGGGGAACAGTGAAGTCGGCCCTGGCCGAAAGCTTGTTGACCAGATCCACCGGGTTATCGAGATCGGCTTCCTTGAAGCCTTTCAGGCCAATCCCGGCCGAGAATTTCAGCGTGCCTTCCGGCATCTGCATTTCCAGCTTGCGGATGCCGAAATGCGGATCGTGTGTCAGCAATGGCATGCCGTGCGTCTTGGCCAGCTTGACGATCTCGTCCGTAAACTCTTCACGCTTGAGCGGACGCTTCTGCAGTTGCGAGAATTCGTCGTTGAGTTTCGCCAGTGTCGGGCCATGCAGGTGTGAGGCTTCTGCCTGCAGTTCGGCGGGCCCATAGGGCTTATCGTTCAGTACCAGTTTTGCCAGGGTCAATACCACTTCGCCATCAACGAATTCATTGGTTTCGCTGAGTTTGCCGGCGTAGCTGAGGTTTTCCAGCGCAATTTTCAGCGGCGACTCTCCAGGCAAATCGAGTGCAAAATTTGCTACCTTGGCGCTGGTGGTGCCCAGCATCAGGCCGTTATTGCCTCGTGTGTGATCCAGATTGAAGCTCAAATTCTTGAGGTTGAACTGGCCCTTGTCCTTGGCAAAGCCTTCCAGGCCGGGCGCAGAAGCTTCGATCCGGACACGGTTGAAATCGCCACCGTAGTCGACCGTAGCATTCAGCCCCTGCCATTTGGCCTTGATCCCGGCAATGGCTTCTTCGTAGTCGAAACCGGGTACCTTGATCTGCATGACGCCATCGTCATCAAAACCGATACGGTTTTCCACTTCGATCGGTTTTTGATCACCGAAGAAGCGTGATAGCAGTTTCTGGGTTTCCGGGGCAAATTGCAGTTCGGTTTGTACCACCGCCTTGGCCGGGCGCGGATTGAATTGGCCGATCAGTGGCAGCGGACCATGCAAGACGCGGTTGGTATAGGTAACCTCAAAAACGGGTAATTGCTCGCCTTCCTTTTCCAGCAGGAAACGGTAGATTTCCGGATTGATGGCAAGCGTGGCTTTTTCGGTGGAGGTGAACCAGCCGCGCTGGTAGCTGCGGTCCTTGATCAGGAAGTAGGGCTGCTCGGATAGCCACTTGTGTTGCTTTTCGAGCGTGCTTTCCACACTCTTCCCGGCAAAGTAGGCACCGCCGACCCAGAGTGCGCCAACCCCGGCAAGTGCTGCGATGCTGGCCAGAACAATCTTTTGTTTCAACGTCAAATTCCTTTTTTGCCGGAAAGTAGCGGGCGCGGTTAGCACCCGCAACGATCAAATACGGTTGGCAAGATCCTGTGCCTTGCCCAGGTAAGAGCAAGGTGTCAGTTCCTTCAGACGAACCTTTTCTTCCGCCGGAATGGCCAGGTTGTCGATGAAGATTGCCAGAACCTCGCGACTGATACCGCTCTTGCCGCGTGTCAATTCCTTCAGTTGCTCGTACGGGTTGGGTACGCCATAACGACGCATCACGGTCTGGATCGGCTCGGCCAGCACTTCCCAGTTGCGATCCAGATCTGCCTGCATGGCATCGCGATCAGCGAGCAGCTTGTTCAAGCCTTTCAGGCACGATACATAACCGAGCTGGCTGTAGCCCAGGCCCACGCCCATGTTGCGCAACACGGTCGAATCGGTCAGATCGCGCTGCCAGCGCGAGATCGGCAGTTTCTGAGACAGGTGGGTGAGCAAAGCGTTCGCCAGACCCAGGTTGCCTTCGGAATTTTCGAAGTCGATCGGGTTGACCTTGTGCGGCATGGTCGAGGAACCGACTTCGTTCTTGTTGACCTTCTGCTTGAAGAAGCCCAGCGAGATATAGCCCCAGATGTCGCGGTTCATGTCGATCAGGATCGTGTTGATGCGCGCGAATGTATCGAACAGCTCGCTCATGTAATCGTGCGGTTCGATCTGGATGGTGTACGGATTGAAGGTAATGCCGAGTGATTCGACAAAACGGCGGCAGAAGCCTTCCCAGTCCACTTCCGGGTAGGCCGACAGGTGGGCGTTGTAGTTGCCGACGGCGCCGTTGATCTTGCCCAGAATCTCGATTTTTTCCAGACGGGCCATCTGGCGTTGCAGGCGGTAAGCGATATTGGCGAGTTCCTTGCCCATCGTGGTCGGCGTGGCTGGCTGACCATGGGTGCGACTCATCATCGGTGCATCGGCCAGGTCATGGGCCAATTCGGCCAGGCGGGCGATGATTTCGCACAGCTTGGGCGACAGGGCCTCTTCGCGCGCGCCCTTGAGCATCAGGGCATGCGAGAGGTTGTTGATGTCTTCCGAGGTACAGGCAAAGTGGATGAATTCGCTGGCGGCGCTGACTTCGGCGTTGCCGGACAGGCGTTCTTTCAGCCAGTACTCGACCGCTTTGACATCATGATTGGTGGTGCGCTCGATGGTTTTGACTTCCAGCGCATGCTCGGGCGAGAACTGGGCGACAACAGCATCCAGTTCCGCAATCGTTGCGGCGGAAAATGGCTTGATCTCGCTGATGCTGGTCTCGGCTGCCAGCGCCTTGAGCCAGGCGACTTCGACGGTGACACGGTTCTTGATCAGGGCAAATTCGCTGAAGTGCGCACGCAGATCAGCCAGTTGCTTTTCATAACGGCCGTCGAGCGGCGAGAGGGCGGTAAGTGCAGAAAGCTCCATGGCGCGAGCAGGATCCTGTGGTCGGAAATCAAACGCAGCATTTTACCACAGCGAGCCAAGGCAGCCGGAACCAGATGGCGGAACAAAGATGTAAAAAAGCCGTGCAGGCACGGCTTTGATGGGGGGGAATACCTGTCCGACTTAATCAAGCCTCAACAGGACCCAGGGCATTTTCAAAATCCGCAATCAGGTCGTCTGCATCTTCCAGTCCTACCGAAACCCGGATCAGACCTTCGGCAATTCCCATCTTTTTGCGTGCTTCCAGCCCGGCTTCCCAGAAGATGGTCGGGGCAACCGGAATGATCAGGGTGCGGGTATCGCCCAGCCCGGTGGAACGGATCGGGATGGCGAGCCGGTTCAGGATCTCCACCATGGTGGATGGATCACGCAGTTCAAAGCTGAATAGCCATGATCCTGCCTGGAATAGTTGGCTTGCCAGCTGATATTCAGGGTGGGATGGCAGGAACGGGTAATGCACGGCATCCACCTTGGGATGCTGCTGCAGCCATTGCGCTAGGCGCAGCGCGGTCTGGCTGGCTTGTCTCACACGCAATTCCAGCGTTTCGCTGCCCAGGCTGATCTGGTGGGCCTGCTCGGACGACAGGGATGCGCCCATGTCGCGCAAGCCTTTTTTGCGGATTTGCAGCAAGCCCCAACCCGCCGGATCGCCTTTGCGGTAAGGCTCAAAGATATTGGGGTAGGTCGACCAATCAAACAGGCCGGTGTCGGTAACTGCGCCGCCTAGCGCTGCACCGTGGCCGGCAATGGTTTTGCTCAAGGAATTGATGACTAGGCTGGCGCCGACGGCTTTGGGCCGGAACAGCACGGGCGAGGTCACTGTGTTGTCCACCACATAAACCAGGCCACGTTCCCGGCAGAGCTCGCCGATGCGGGCCAGATCGGCTATCTGGGTTCTGGGGTTGGCAATGGTCTCGACAAACACCATGCGCGTTTCCGGACGAATGGCCGCGGCTACGGCATCCACGCTGCAGGCATCGACCTTGTCGATGCTGATGCCAAAACCTTGCATGGTGCCGAGCAGGCTATTGGTGTTGCCGAACACAAACTGGCTGGCGACCACATGGTCGCCGTTGCGCAACAGGGAAAGTAGCGTACTCGTAATGGCGCCCATGCCAGAAGCAAAACATACGGTGCCAATGCCGTCTTCAAACCGGGTGATCTTGGTTTCCAGTGCCGCCGTGGTGGGTGTGCCCTGGCGCGCATACTGGTAGCTGCCTTTAAGCGTGCCCTGAAAGGCGCCGATGAGGTCTTCGACTTTTTCAAAGCCGTACTGGACTGAAGTGTGGATCGGCTTGTGAATGCCGCCATGCTCAACGGCTCCGAGCCTGTCCAGGTGAACGTTTTCAGTGCTGAATGTCTGGTGGGGATTTGCTGGTTTCATTTTTTCGCAACGCGTCAGATTTCAGTGAGTAGAGGGACGGGTGGCCGACATTGTTCATTGCCACTCGCGGACACCCCGGTATTGCCGGGGTGCGCTTGCCAATCCTTTTCTGCTGCTTTAGCCCAGATGCTTGCGTGCGTTGCGGAACATACGCATCCACGGGCCGTCCTCACCCCAGCCTTGCGGATGCCAGGAGTTCTGCACGGTACGGAATACACGTTCCGGGTGCGGCATCATGATGCTGAAGCGGCCATCTGCCGTGGTGACCCCGGCGATGCCCTGCGGGCTGCCGTTCGGGTTGAGCGGATAGCTTTCCGTGGCCAGACCGTCGCTGTCGATATAGCGCATGGCCACGATTGTCTGTTCGATATCGCCTTGCTGGTTGAAGTTGGCAAAGCCTTCACCGTGCGAAACCACCACCGGGAACTGGCTGCCGTTCATACCGCCAAAGAACAGCGAAGGCGATTGCGGCAGTTCCACCATCACGAAGCGGGCTTCAAACTGTTCGGACTGATTGCGCGTGAACTTCGGCCAGGCGGCAGCGCCCGGGATGATGCCAGAAAGGTTGGCCATCATCTGGCAGCCGTTGCACACACCCAGACCGAACGAATCGCCGCGCTGGAAAAATGCTTCAAACTCGGCGCGCGCACGCGGGTTGAACAGGATCGATTTGGCCCAGCCTTCCCCAGCACCAAGCACATCACCATAGGAGAAGCCGCCGCATGCGGCCAAGCCCTTGAAATCTGCCAGCGAAATGCGGCCACCGATGATGTCGCTCATGTGCACGTCAATGGCAGTGAAGCCGGCGCGATCGAATGCTGCGGCCATTTCCACCTGGCCGTTCACGCCCTGCTCGCGCAGGATGGCGATCTTCGGGCGGGCGCCTGTGGCAATGAACGGCGCCGCGATGTCCTCGGTTGGATCAAAGGTCAACTGGGCGAACAGGCCCTTGTCGTTCTGATCGGCGATGCGTGCGTATTCGGAATCGGCGCAAGCCGGGTTGTCACGCAGGCGCTGGATGCGCCAGCTGGTTTCCGACCAGGCCTGTTGCAGTGAAATGCGTGATTCGTCGAGCAGCAGACAATTGCGCTTCTTGATCTTGAGCTTGTCTTCGTTGTTGATCGAACCGATCACATGCAGCTCGGCCGACAGGCCAGCGTTCATGAAAGCAGCGATCACGGCGGCGGTTTCACTGCGCTTGACCTGCAGCACGGCGCCAAGTTCTTCATTGAACAGCACGCCCATGGCGCGGCCATTCTCGGCGCGGGCCACGTCTTCCGGCGTGAGTTCATGTTCGCCACGCTGGCGACGACGGCGGTCGATGCACAATTCGTCGACTTCCAGTGTCACGCCGACATGGCTGGCAAACATCATCTCTGCAATCGCAGCCAGCAGGCCGCCATCCGAGCGATCGTGGTAAGCCAAGATGCGATTTTCCGCGTTGAGCTTTTGCACGGTCTCGAAGAAAGCCTTCAGGATGACTGCGTCCGGGGCATCCGGGCAGGAATCGCCCAGTTGCTTGTAAACCTGGGCCAGCGCAGAGCCACCCAGGCGGCACTTGCCGCTGCTCAGATCGATCAGTAGCAGGTCGCTGTCGGGATCGGCCACCAGTTGCGGCGTCAGGGTCTTGCGCACATCGCTGACCGGGGCAAAGGCCGAGATGATCAGCGAGAGCGGGGCGGTGACCTGTTTCTTGGTGCCGGCTTCGTCCCATACCGTCTTCATCGACATCGAATCCTTGCCGACCGGAATCGAGATGTCCAGATCGCGGCACAGGTCGAGCGCAACGGCCTTGACCGTGTCGTACAGGTTGGCGTCCTCGCCCGGATGACCGGCCGGCGCCATCCAGTTGGCCGAGAGCTTGATGTCGCCGAGTTTGGCGATCGGGGCGGCGGCAATATTGGTCAGCGCTTCGCCTACGGCCATGCGGCCGGAAGCCGGACTGGAAATCAGCGCGAGCGGCGTGCGCTCGCCCATGGACATGGCTTCGCCCAGCGTGGTGTTGTAACCCATGGTGGTTACGGCCACGTCTGCCACCGGAACCTGCCACGGGCCGATCATCTGGTCGCGCGCGGTCATGCCGCCCACGGTGCGGTCACCGATGGTGATCAGGAAGTTCTTGTCGGCCACGGTTGGCAGGCGCAGCACGCGATAGGTGGCTTCCTTCAGGTCGATCTGTGAGGAATCGAACTTTTCGAGCTTGGGCTGCAGGCGCGTGACATCGCGCGTCATTTTCGGCGGCTTGCCGAGCAGCACTTCCATCGGCATGTCTACCGGGCGGTTGCCGAAGTGCTCGTCGGTGACGATCAGCTGTTTTTCGGTGGTGGCACGGCCGACCACGGCGAACGGGCAGCGCTCGCGTTCGCAAATTTCTTCGAAGCGCATCAGGTCTTCCGGCAGGATTGCCAGCACGTAGCGCTCCTGCGATTCGTTCGACCAGATTTCCTTGGGCGACATGCCGTGTTCTTCGATATGCACGCGGCGCAGCTCGAATATGGCGCCGCAGTCGGAACCATCGACCAGTTCCGGGAAAGCATTGGAGATGCCGCCGGCGCCCACGTCATGGATCGACAGGATGGGGTTGGTATTGCCCAGTTGCCAGCAGCGATCGATCACTTCTTGCGCGCGGCGCTGGATTTCCGGGTTGCCGCGCTGGACCGAGTCAAAATCCAGATCGGCAGCATTGGCGCCAGTCGCCATCGAAGAGGCTGCGCCACCACCCATGCCGATCAGAAAGCCCGGACCGCCGAGCTGGATCAGCAGCGAACCATCAGGCAAGTCGTTTTTGCCGACATGGATTGCATTGATGTTGCCCATCCCGCCTGCCAGCATGATCGGCTTGTGGTAGCCGCGACGCTCGCCATTGCTGTCTTCTTCAAAGGTGCGGAAGTAGCCGCAGATATTGGGACGGCCGAATTCGTTGTTGAATGCAGCGGCACCGATCGGACCTTCGATCATGATGTCGAGTGCCGAGGCAATGCGATCTGGTTTGCCGTAGGCGGGCTCTTCCCAGGGCTGGACTGCGCCGGGCAGATTCAGGTTGGAAACGGTAAAGCCGGCCAGACCCGCCTTGGGCTTGGAGCCGCGGCCTGTCGCGCCTTCGTCGCGGATTTCGCCGCCGGAGCCGGTGGCGGCGCCTGGGAAGGGCGAGATCGCGGTCGGGTGGTTGTGTGTTTCCACCTTCATCAGGATGTGCGCGGTTTGCGTATCAAACTGGTATTGGGCCGATCCCGGTTGCGGGAAGAAGCGCTCGATCTCGGCGCCTTCGATCACTGACGAGTTGTCGGAGTAGGCCACGACCGTGCCTTCCGGATGCGCCTTGTGCGTTTCGCGGATCATGCCGAACAGGCTTTGCGGCTGCTTTTTGCCGTCAATGATGAAGTCGGCATTGAAGATCTTGTGACGGCAGTGCTCGGAGTTGGCCTGCGCGAACATGGTCAGTTCGACATCGGTCGGGTTGCGGCCAAGCTTCTGGTAGTTTTCGACCAGGTATTCGATTTCGTCCTCGGACAAGGCCAGGCCAAATTCGCTGTTGGCCTTTTCCAGTGCGCTACGGCCGCCGGCAAGGATGTCCACGCTTTGCATCGGCGCCGGTTCAAAGTGCTGGAACAGTGCCTGGGCGGCATCGAGCGAATCCACCACCTGCTCGGTCATGCGGTCATGCACCAGCGGCTTGAGTGCTTCGAGTGCGGCATCGGTCAGTGCCTGGCCATTGGCATCGCTGGCATGGATGGCCATGCCGCGCTCGATGCGCTGGATGGACTGGATGCCGCAGTGCAGGGCGATGTCGGTGGCCTTGGATGACCACGGCGAAATGGTGCCAGGACGCGGCAGGACAACCAGCAGTGTGCCGGTGGCACGGGTGGCATCAGCCGGTTCGCCATAACTGAGAATGCGGGCCAGCGTATCGGTCTCGGCAGTGCTGAGCGGGGAGGTGGTTTCGGCAAAATGCCAGAACTCGGCGTAAAGTCGGGCCTGGATGCCTTGGGCGGCGAGCGCCGCCTCGATCTTCTCAAGCCGGAATGAGGAAAGTGCGGCACCGCCGCGAAGTTTGAGCACGTCTGCCATGAGAGCGAATCCGCAAGCTGGAAAAAACAAAGGCGTAATGATACCAAAGAAGCGCTGCTTTATCGGCGCAGGCTGAGAATCGGTGTGTTGCAGGCAGTGTTGAGCATCAGAAAACCCGGGCAGCCTGATCTGCAAGTTGCCGACCAAGGGCCCGGGCTTGTTGGCGGATGGCTACTTGTTTCCTCCGCCACCGCCGCCATTTCCTCCACCGTTGCCGCCACTATTACCGCCGCCGTTTCCTCCGCTGTTGCCGCGACCGCCGTCATTGCCGCTGTTGCCACGACTGCCTTTGCCGTTTTCCTGGATGGATGTGGTTGTCGCTGTCGATTTGCTGTTGGCGGATTTGTTGCCGGAAACCTGGCCGGAAGTCTTGCCTTTGCTGGTTGTTGTTACCGTGGTATCTGCTTTCTTGGCTGGAATGGCCGGGCGCACACCCGGGATCGCCGGAGCGGTTCCCGAGCGGGTGGTTACGGGTCGGCCGGCGATGGTGAGTGTGGCGCGATTCTGGTTCAGCATGCCTTGGGTGACGCCTGGGACGTTGAGTACATCGCTTGATGATTGAAACGGCCCATTTTGAGTGCGCGTGGACACGATCGCCTCGGCGGTTTGCTGCGTCATGCCTTTGAGTGCCGCAATTTCCTCGACCGTGGCTGTGTTGAGGTCAATGGCCAGCGCCGGCAGGGCTGTAAACATGGCCAGGGCAAGCAACTTTTTCATGATCTGCTCCTTCTGTCGGTGAATCCGAACATTTTCAACTTAGGCCCGTTTATCATGTGCGCCTACAAAAATGGGCGATGAACGGAAACACCACATCACCCGTAAAACACTGGAGACTGTAACAACATGCAAGCATCAATGATCCCTCCGCAGTTTGGCCGGCGGCGCTATCTTTCCTGGAATGACGTACAGCAGCAGAAGCATGGTGGACGGGTGCAGAAGGTCTCGGTTGCGGCCGGATTTACCTGCCCGAACCGCGATGGTAGCAAGGGGGTTGGCGGATGCACGTTTTGCAACAACGCCGGTTTCACGCCTTCCTACCTGCGTGAGCACAAGGAAATCACCAACCAGATCGAAACCGGGCTGAATTTCCTGGCGCGTCGCTATCCGGAAACCCGGCATTACGTGGCGTATTTCCAGGCCTATAGCAATACCTATGGTGAGTTCGAGCGGCTGAAATCCACCTATGAAACCGCACTGGCACACCCCAAGATCGACGGGCTGGTGATTGGTACCCGGCCGGATTGCGTGGCCGATGAGGTGCTCGATTATCTGGCTGAGCTGGCCAAAACCAAAATCGTCGAGTTGGAACTCGGCATTGAATCCTGTGACGATGCCACCTTGCTGCGCGTGAATCGGGGGCATGATTTCGCCGAAACGCAGGATGCCGTGCGTCGCGCTGCTGCACGTGGTCTGCAGGTGGGTGGGCATTTGATGTTCGGCTTGCCGGGCGAAAGCCGTGACAGCATGCTCGAAGGCGCGGCCAAGCTTTCCGCGCTGCCGTTTGCTTCGCTGAAATTCCATCAGTTGCAGATCATCAAGGGCACCATGCTGGCCAATGAGTGGCGACGCGATCCTGCTAGTGTGCCACTGCTTTCTGCACAAGATTATCTGGAGTTGCTGGCGGATTTTCTTGAGCGACTTTCGCCCGATATCGCCATCCAGCGCGTCGGCAGCGAAGTGCCGCCGGCACACAAGCTTGCGCCGGAATGGAATATGCGCCTGTCCGAGCTGGCCCCGCGCCTGGAGGCCATGCTGGCAGAGCGGGAAACCTGGCAGGGGCGGCTTTACAAACAGGAGTGAAGCCGTTATTATCACGCCCTCTTTGCCGCAGCGCAGGTTGCAGTGCAAGGCCGACATGGTGAAATTGGTAGACACGCTATCTTGAGGGGGTAGTGGCCGTAGGCTGTGTGAGTTCGAGTCTCACTGTCGGCACCATATATAAAACGCTGGTTCTTCGGGCCAGCGTTTTTTCGTTTTCGGCGACCGGCTTCTGTTTGCTAAAATCGGCGTTTCCCAAATCCGCAAAGCCAAGACCATGAGCCGTTTCTGGAGCCCTGTCGTGCGCGAGCTCACCCCCTACGTGCCGGGCGAGCAGCCGAAGATCGACAACCTGATCAAGCTGAATACCAACGAAAATCCGTACGGACCTTCACCCAAGGCGGTGGTCGCGATGCAGGCCGCGATCGGTGATGCCTTGCGTCTGTATCCGAATACGGAAAGCCATGTGGTTCAGCATGCCGTTGCCAGGTATTACGGCATTGATCCGCAAAGCGTGTTCGTCGGCAATGGCTCGGACGAGGTTCTGGCGCTGGCTTTTGCCGGTTTGCTCAAGCACGACAAGCCCTTGCTGTTTCCGGACATTACCTACAGTTTTTATCCGGTGTACTGCGGCCTTTTCGGTATCGACTACCAGACGGTTCCTTTGAGCGAAGATTTCTCGATCCGTGTCGAGGATTATCAGCGCGAATGCGGCGCGATCATTTTCCCGAATCCGAATGCGCCGACCGGCAAGCTGCTGCCGCTGGCGGCGATCGAAGCGCTGCTGCAGGCGCATCCGGATCAACCGGTGATTGTGGATGAGGCCTACATCGATTTCGGTGGCGAAACTGCCGTGCCGCTGATCGGCAAGTACCCGAATCTCTTGGTAGTGCAAACGCTGTCGAAGTCGCGTTCGCTTGCGGGCATGCGAGTCGGGTTGGCGATGGGTTCACCGGAGCTGATCGAAGCGCTGGTGCGCGTGAAGAATAGTTTCAATTCCTACCCGCTTGATCGAGTGGCGCAAGCCGGAGCGGCCGCTTCGTTCGAGGATGTGGCGTATTTTCAGCAAACTTGCCAGGCCGTGATCGACAGCCGCGAACAACTGGTAGCGGAACTGGCGCAACTTGGCTTCGAGACGATCCCGTCTGCGGCCAACTTCATCTTCACTCGTCATCCACAGCGCGATGCCGTGGAGCTTGCAGCCAAATTGCGCGAACGCGCGATCATCGTGCGCCACTTCAAGTTGCCGCGTATTGATCAGTACTTGCGCATTTCGATTGGCACCCCGCAGGAATGCGCGGCGCTGGTGAGTGCGTTGCGCGAAATTCTTTCTTGATGCACTGGCTGATCCGGCAGGTGTGCTGCCGGATCAGTCTTTTGTTTTTGGCATATCAGCAAATCGTTTCCTGCTCGCACAACGCACTTTCGGCTGACCGGACTGCCCGGCGTTGCATCACGGCTTGGGCCAGATCTTCCAGCAGCTTTTCCGTTTCTTTCCAGCCGATGCAGGCATCGGTAATGCTCTGACCAAAGGTCAGCGTGCAGCCTGGCTTGAGATCCTGCCGGCCCGCGACCAGGTTGGATTCCACCATCACGCCGATGATGCGCTCCTCGCCGGAGGCGATTTGCTTGCCAATGTCCGCACAGACGGCGATCTGGTTCTCATGCTTCTTGGCACTGTTGGCATGGCTGGCATCGACCATCACGCGTGCCGGTTGATGGTTGCGGCCGAGTTCTCTGCAGGCGGCTTCCACGCTGGTGGCATCGTAGTTCGGTGCTTTCCCGCCGCGCAGGATGATGTGGCAATCCTCATTGCCGGCGGTCGATACGATGCTGGGGGTGCCATCGGCGGACATCGACAGAAAGTGATGCGAATGCGCGGCTGCCTGCATCGCATCGATGGCGATTTTCACATTGCCATCGGTGCCGTTCTTGAAGCCGATCGGGCAGGGTAGCCCCGAAGCCATTTCGCGGTGAACCTGCGATTCGGTGGTGCGCGCGCCAATGGCGCCCCACGCCACCAGATCGGCCAGGTATTGCGGGCTCAGTAGATCGAGAAATTCCGTGGCGGTAGGCAGAGCCAGGCTGTTGATGTCCAGCAGCAATTTGCGCGCGGTGAGCAGGCCGTGGTTGATGTCGAAACTGCCATCCAGATGCGGATCATTGATCAGGCCTTTCCAGCCGACCGTGGTGCGGGGTTTTTCGAAGTAGACGCGCATCACTATTTCGAGCTCACCCCCGAGGCGTTGGCGAATTCTTGCCAGTTGGGTGGCGTATTGCAGGGCCGCTTCCGGATCATGTACCGAGCAGGGGCCAATGACCACGATCAGACGGTCGTCCGCACCATGCAGGATATGGTGCAGGGCCTGGCGAGCCGCATGAACCTGTGCGCTGACGGCGGGGCTAGCTGGCAGAGCGCTCATCAGTTGAGCGGGAGAAGTCAGTGTTTGGGAACTTCGGATACGGCTTTTGCTTGGCATAGTGGCTCTCCAGTTCTTGTCGGGTTGACCCTGTTTGTCGGTCTGTCGAGCGGTATGAAAAAACCGCCAGACTGTGCTGACGGTTTTCGGGGGGAATTCGGTATTTCTTGGGTCCGTTATCAATCCTCTCGATCCGTCAGCGGCCTGAGATACCAAAATGCATAAAAGTAAAACTTGCTGGTCAGGACGGCATTCATGGAATCGATGAATTGCAAAGCGGGTTGATGTGAAACTGACTATAAGCCCGTGCGCTGCGGTTTGGCAACCCTGAATGTCGGCAATTTTTCAGGGAGTATGAAAATGCCCCGCTCATCAGAGACGGGGCATGGTGTGGCAGGGTAGAGAAAATCAGGCGAAGCGCTTGGCCACAACGTCCCAGTCAACCAGTTTCCAGAAGGCTTCCAGGTAGTTCGGACGGCTGTTGCGATAGTCGATGTAGTAGGCGTGTTCCCAAACGTCGGCGGTCAGGACCGGGGTGTCACCCGTGGTCAGCGGGGTGCCAGCTGCACCCATGTTGACGATTTCCAGGCTGCCATCAGCTTTTTTCACCAGCCAGGTCCAGCCGGAGCCGAAGTTGCCGGCAGCGGAAGTGGCAAAGGCTTTCTTGAATTCGTCGAACGAGCCCCACTTCGCATCAATTGCTGCGGCCAGTGCCCCGGACGGAGCGCGGGCTTCGGAAGCAGGATTCGGCTTGAACGAGAGCCAGAAGAATGTGTGGTTCCAGACCTGGGCAGCATTGTTGTAGAGGCCGCCGGCCGGTGCCGATTTCACGATGTCTTCAAGGGATTTGGACTCGTTGTCGGTGCCCTTGATCAGATTGTTCAGATTGGTGATGTAAGTCTGGTGATGCTTGCCATAATGGTATTCAAGCGTTTCCTTGGACATGTGCGGTTGCAGGGCGTCCAGGGCGTACGGCAGTTCGGGCAGTTTGTGCTCCATTTATGTTCTCCATGTTGGTGTGTGGGGTAATCCGCTATACAAGATTATGCTTCTTCTTTGCATTTTCAAGAGCGGTTTTTCCCAAAATCACCGGCTGTGGTATCTTCGGCAGGATTTGCGGCGTTGGCCGCGAGAACCGGTTTACAAAAAACATGAGCATTCTTTCCCTGATTCTTGCGTTGGTGCTTGAGCAATTCCGCCCCATCAGCAGCCGCAACAGCGTCTACCTGGCCTTCGTTCGCCTGGCCAACCGGCTTGAGCGCAATCTCAATGCCGGCGAATATCGCAACGGCGTGCTGGTCTGGTTCATCACCGTGTTGCCGCTGGTACTGATCGGCGCGGGCATGCACTGGTTCCTGCTGGCCAAGGGTAGCTGGATCATGGCCCTGGTGTGGAATGTGCTTGGACTTTACCTGACCATGGGATTCCGCCAGTTCAGCCATGCCTTTACCAGCATCTCGAAGGCATTGCGGGTTGACGACCTCGAGGGGGCGCGTGCCCATCTGGCTGATTGGACCAATCAGCCGACTTCCGAGCTGACTTCAGACGAGATCGCCAAGCTGACCATCGAGCACGGTGTGATCGATTCCTACCGCTATGTGTTCGGCACGATTTTCTGGTTTGCTGCGCTAGCTTGGCTGGCCGGCCCGACCGGGGCAATCCTGTATCGTGCGGCTTGCCTGTTGCAGCAGAAATGGCGTGGTAACGAGCCATTTGGCAATTTTGCCAATACGGTGCTGGCCGCGATGGATTATGTGCCGGTGCGCCTTGCCGCTGCCGGTTTCGCCGTGATGGGCGATTTTGAGGATGCCGTGCAATGCTGGCGTGAACAGGCCAAGGATTGGTCGGATTATGACTATGGCATCCTGCTGGCTTCCGCCGCTGGCGCATTGGGTGTGCGACTGGGCGATGTGGTGCATCAGGACCATACCGTGCGTTTCCGCCCTGAGCTGGGGGTAGGCGATATGGCCAATGCGGATTATCTGGTCAGCGCTGTTGGCTTGGTCTGGCGTTCGGTGCTGTTGTGGCTGGCGGTGATTTTGCTTCTGTCGATCGCGCAATGGCTGGCTTGAAAAAAACTGATTTGATGACGGGCGCTACAGGCGCCCGTTTTATTTTTACCTTGAGGCGAGGCCGCAATGAAAACCATCCTGCTTGAACAATCACCCATCGTCGTAAGCAATATCTACTGTGTTGCCACCAACTATGTCGCACATGCCGTGGAAATGAATTCCAGCGTTTCGGCTGCACCCCTGCTGTTTCTGAAACCTACGACTGCCATGGTGCCGCTGGGTCATGCAATCGAACTGCCGGCATGGTCAGGCAACGTGCATCACGAGGTGGAGGTGGTGGTGGTGATCGGCAAGGATGGCGTGAATGTGCCGCGCAGCGAGGCGCTTTCCTATATTGCCGGTTATGGCATCGGGCTGGATATGACAGCGCGTGATGTGCAGAGCGAACTGAAAAAGGCCGGCAACCCCTGGACCTTGTCCAAGGGCTATCGTGGTTCGGCGGTG
Source organism: Formivibrio sp. oc-25 (assembly GCF_055810895.1). Lineage (NCBI taxonomy): Bacteria > Pseudomonadati > Pseudomonadota > Betaproteobacteria > Neisseriales > Chitinibacteraceae > Formivibrio > Formivibrio sp. oc-25. The sequence continues at coordinate 107,478 of NZ_JBVVOL010000010.1, forward strand.
CTGAGCGATTTTGTGCGTGCGGACAAGATTGCCGATCCGGCCAATATCGATTTTTCACTCGAAGTGAACGGCGAGATGCGCCAGCAGGGCAATACCAGTCGCCTGGTGTTCGGCATTGCCGAGATCATCGAATATGTTTCGCAACATTTCGGGTTACAAGCAGGCGATCTGATCTATACCGGCACGCCAGAAGGTGTGGGCCCGTTGCAGCATGGCGACAGGCTGGTGGCAAAGCTGGCAGATCTGGTGACGGATAAGCGCCAAGTCGCGTGAGCGCATTCCAAATTTTACGCTGAGGCCTGGCCGAAGACTTCTTGCTTCAGGCTTTGATCAGGTTTCGACCAGGCTCAAACCGCCGGTAGCGACGCAAGATCCCAGCGTGGCTGGATGCCGAAGCTGGTGGCAGTCAGGGCATAGGCCAGTCGCTGTGCGCCAGCAAACGCGATCATCGCGCCGTTGTCGGTGCACAGGGATAGCGGCGGATAGAACACTTCGAAGCGACGTTTTTTTGCTGCCTCATCGAGCGCAGCACGCAGTTGCCGGTTGGCGCCCACACCACCGGCGATCACCAGGCGTTTCATGCCGGTCTGCTTGAGCGCCGCCAGGCTTTTCTTGACCAGCACTTCCACGATGGCTTCCTGGAATGCCGCACAGATGTCCGCCGTGGTTTTCTCGTCCAGCGGCGATTGCTCTTTCACCATGTTCAATACGGCGGTCTTCAAGCCGGAAAAACTCATTTCCAGATCGCCCGAGTGCAGCATCGGGCGTGGCAGCTTCAAGCGGGTGGCATCACCCAGATCAGCGAGTTTCGACAGGGCTGGCCCGCCGGGGTAGCCGAGTCCGAGTAATTTTGCTGACTTGTCGAAGGCTTCGCCAGCTGCATCGTCCACCGTTTCGCCGAGCAGCTCGTAGCGGCCAATACCGTGCACGGCCATCAGTTGCGTGTGGCCACCGGACACCAGTAGCGCGACGAATGGAAATCGTGGGGCCGGATCGGCGAGCAGCGGCGAGAGCAGGTGGCCTTCGAGGTGATGCACGGCAATGGTTGGCTTGTTCAGCGCAAAGGCCAGCGCATTGGCCACACTGGCGCCTACCAGCAGCGCACCGGCCAGGCCGGGGCCTGCGGTGTAGGCAATGGCATCGACATCCCGCAAGCTGCGCTCGGCCTCAGTCAGGCATGCCTGCGTCAGCGGCAGCACGCGCCGGATATGGTCGCGCGAGGCGAGTTCGGGCACCACGCCACCATATTCGGCGTGCATGGCGATCTGTGTATGCAGGCGATGTGCGAGCAGCCCCGCTTGCGTATCGTAGAGCGCGACCCCGGTTTCGTCGCAGGAGGATTCAATGCCCAGAACCAGCATGGTTAAACAATCAGACGTGAAAACCGGCAATGGTAACGGTTTGTGCTGCGGGCATCCAACCCGTTCGAGCCTTTGCGGTAGAATCTCGCCTTCGTTGCTGAACCTGAAAGGTTGATGATGGCGCGCAAATATTTTGGTACCGACGGTGTGCGCGGGCTGGTGGGCGAATATCCGATTACGCCCGATTTCGCGATGAAGCTGGGCTTTGCTGCGGGCAAGGTGCTGGCTTCCAAGGATGCACGCAAGCATGGCGAGCACGCTGCCGTGCTGATTGGCAAGGACACCCGCATTTCCGGATACATGCTGGAAGCCGCGCTGATCGCCGGCTTTACCTCGGCCGGTGTCGATGTCTTCCTGACCGGGCCGCTGCCCACGCCGGGCGTGGCTTACCTGACGCGCGCGCTGCGCCTGTCTGCCGGTGTGGTGATTTCCGCCTCGCACAATCCCTATCATGACAACGGCATCAAGTTCTTCAGCGCTGCCGGCAAGAAGCTGCCCGACGAAGTCGAGCTGGCGATCGAGGCGCTGATTGATCAGCCGCTGGCTTGCGTCGGTTCGCGCGAGCTGGGCAAGGCCAAGCGCATCGATGATGCGGCCGGACGCTACATTGAATTCTGCAAATCCACTTTCCCGAACGAGTTCGACCTGCGCGGTCTGAAACTGGTGATCGATTGCGCGCATGGCGCGGCGTATCACATCGCCCCGCATGTTTTCCACGAACTCGGTGCCGAAGTGGTATCGATCGGCGTGCACCCGAACGGCCTCAATATCAATGATGAAGTCGGTGCCACGCATACCGACGCGCTGCGCCGGGCCGTGCTGGCCGAAGGGGCCGATTACGGCATCGCGCTCGATGGTGATGCCGACCGGCTGATGATGATCGACCGTGACGGCACGCTGATCGATGGCGACATGCTCTTGTATGTGCTGGCTCGCCATCGTCAGGACAAGGGCACGCTGGTCGGTGGTGCGGTCGGCACGCTGATGACCAATCTCGGCGTGGAAAATGCGCTCAAGGCACGCGGCATCGGTTTCGGTCGCGCCAAGGTGGGCGATCGCTACGTACTGGAAATGCTTGATGAAAAAGGCTGGCAGATCGGCGGCGAAGGCTCTGGCCACCTGTTGTGTCTGGATCGCCATACCACGGGGGACGGCATCATCTCCGCACTGCAGGTGCTGACTGCGGTGCAGGAATCGGGCCGTACCCTGTCGGATTTCTGCCAGGAACTGACGCTATCGGTGCAGGTGCTCAAGAATGTGCGCATCGCACGCGGTTTCGCCTGCAAGGGCAATGAAGCGATCGAGGGGGCCGTACGCGAGGCTGAAGCCGCGATGGGCAACGATGGCCGCGTACTGCTGCGCCCGTCTGGCACCGAGCCGGTGGTGCGCGTGATGGTTGAACATGCCGATCAGGCCATGGCCGAGTTCTGGGCTGGCCGCATTGCGGGGGTGGTAACGGCTGAATCGCAATCGTAAGGAATGCGGATATGACCTGGCTGGTGCGCGCAGCGCTGATTTTGCTCATGCTGCCAGCCTTGGTCATGATTATTGCCGAGCCTGGCATCAAAAGTGCACTGGCCTTGTTGGGGTTTCTGTTTTTGGTAACAGTGCTCTGGCGTCTGTGGGATATCCAGCAAGCGGAAAAACGTAACGAGATCGTTGAAGCGCCTGCTTGGCTTGAGCGTGTTGGGCGGTTGATGTTTCGCGTCCCCTTGCCAATCTGGTTTGGGGCTGTCGCCCTGATGAGTTATTGGGAGTGGCAGCAGGGAAAAATCGGCAGGGCATTGATTGGTTGGCTGATTTGCGGATATTGGTTGATCCGCTGGATAAAATCCCGCTTTTAAGCATTTATGCGCTGCGATGCCAAAATAGAACGCCACCTGACGGTGGCGTTCTTCATTGGTTTTCGCGCTGATCAGAAGCGGCGGCGCGGGGCCGGGGTATAGCTACCTCGTCCTTCGATGTGACGGAAGGTGATGCGTCCCTTGCTCAGATCGTAGGGCGTTAATTCAAGCGTGACCTTGTCGCCGGCAAGAATACGGATATGGTTCTTTTTCATTTTGCCAGCGGTGTAGGCTACCAGCTCATGATCGTTTTCCAGCTTCACGCGGAAACGGCTGTCAGGCAAAACTTCCATGACAACCCCCTGCATTTCGATTAGATCTTCTTTGGCCATATTGTATCGGGGGCTGCTGCAGTTGCTGCTGCCCACATCCTGTGTGATGTTACTGAAATGAAAAGAGCCCGGCAGGGCCGGGCTCTGGATCGGGCTGGGTGTCCGTTCGCGCTTATTCTGCAATGCGGATATTGGATGCCTGCTTGCCCTTCGGACCATTGGTCACATCGAAGGTTACGCGCTGATTTTCAGCGAGTGACTTGAAACCGTTGCTCTGGATGGCAGAGAAGTGTGCGAACAGATCGCCACCACCTTCGTCCGGAGTGATAAAGCCGAAGCCCTTGGAGTCGTTAAACCATTTTACGGTACCGTTTGCCATTTTATTATTTCCTGTATTGATAAATTAAATCAGGGAAAGCCCCTGTGGGGCGAAGATCAAGAACAGCTAAGCAGGCGTGGCAGACCGGAAAGGGCACAGACAAACAAGAACTACTCAGAACCACTCGAACATCGCGAACACGGACTGTGCACCCAATCGCCTGCCGTTGCAAGAAAAATTTTGCACGACAGACGAACGGAAACAATTGGGTGCTGGCGATTGCGTTACGCCATCGTCACTTGGGCGATGGATTGCCGAGCATCTGCTCGATTACCGGCAGATTGCTGACCGACGATTGCGGGGCGTTATCCAGCCAGTCCGTGAAGAAAAAGGTCCAGCCGGCAATCACGATGGCAATGCCGATGATACGGCGAACATGGACGTGATGATGGTGCAGCTTGCTGTGGCACCAATCAAAGGGGTGGAAATGGACCGAGCCAAGTTTGCGGTGCATGATGGTTCCCCTCTCTGGATTAGTCTACGGTTCCAGTATGCAGAAATTCTCAACTTAAATGAAATTGATTCTCACTTTCGCGGCGATCAATGGTAACTATCGCCATGCGCTTGGCTGCCGGGCTCACGGCTGCTGAAATGTGAGATGGCTCGACTGCAGCCTGCTGTCGCACCTGAGTTGGATGCTGGCCCGAATATTGCAGAGTAACCCGTTGGCGCACCGCAATCTGACACCGTGCAGCGCAATTTTTTCCGTAATTACTCAACGGGTGACCCATGATTTTTGATGCATTCGAAAAAGACGGCTTGTTGCTGAATACCAATTTCAAGGAATCCGCCGGCAAGGCTGGCTATGCGGCCTATCGTGGTGATCTGGTTCTGGTTGAAGGCGAGATCGCCGATGCCGCAGGCCGACGCAAGCCGCCCGTGTCGGCTATGCGACAAGTTGTGGCTTTGGCCAATGGCGACAAGTTGACACTGGTGATGGGTTCGCTGGATGCCCTGGAAGAAGTGCCGTTGTTGTTGAACAAATATGCAGCATTCCTGACACCTGAAACACGATTCATGCTGTTTGTCATCAATGCCGCCAAGAATTTCCAGACCAGGATCGACGGTGTGGCGGTTGAAGTTGTGTCCTTGCCCGAAGGGGCGGTATGGACCGAGCTGTGCGAAATGCTGGGCCTGGAAAAAGGTGATTTCAAAGGCCAGAGCGCTGGCGAGAAGGTGATGACCGTGTATTCGGCCCTGCTTGATCATCGCAGTAAATCGCCTGAGTTGGCATGGGAAGAGGCGCAAGCGCTGGTGACCAGTGCCAGGCGGCAGATTCACGGTGCTATCTGAAATGACGTAATGCCATGCCCGCTGCCCTGGTGGCGGGTTTTCTTTTTTCAAACAGCATGTTGTGTTGAGACTTATCGCGCACAGTACGCGTTCGCCCTTAGGCTCTGTTGACATTTGATTAATTTTTACGCGGCTGGGGTGTTTTGCTCCAGTACACGGCATTTCCCAGGCCGCGGTACGGGTACCGCAAGTGGGAAATAACGCCGTAATGGAGCAAAAGACCCCGCCGCCCGAAGGGCAAGTCCGCCAATCTTGCCGAATGCGTTGTCGCCAATGCTCGCAATACACCAGTATTGCTTGCGCTTGGCTTCTCGCCCCGGCAAGTTGGCGGGCTTGCGTAAAAAACAATCAAACGTCAACAGGGCCTAGTCAAATCCCGCTTGGCAATTGAAAATTGTCCGTCCAATAATGCAGATCACTGGCCTTGTAAGGAGAGTGATCGCATGTTCTGGCAAAAATCCTTCAATGATTTTGTGGCCAGTATGGCCCGCCATCAGGTGCCCGCCGGACTCAGGCTCTGGAATGGTCATGAAGTCGCGCTTGGGCCAGATCCACGCGTAACGCTGCAAGTCAAATCGCTGGGGGCGCTGCGTCATCTCTTGCGACCTTCCATGGCTACGCTGGGGCAGGCGTATGTTGACGGTGAAATCGATATCGAAGGCCATATCGATGACGTGATCCATGTGGCAGCGCAATTGTCCACGCATGCCGGCAAGGCAGGGCGACATGGCCCGCGCATGATTCGGCATACGCGCCAGATCGATGCCGAAGCAATCGCCTACCATTACGATGTGTCGAACGAGTTTTACCGGCTGTGGCTGGATGAGGAAATGCTGTATTCATGTGCCTACTTCCGTTCGGAAAATGACAGTCTGGAAGCGGCCCAGCTGCAAAAGCTCGACCATATTTTGTCCAAATTGCGTCTGCAACCGGGGCAGCGCTTACTGGATGTCGGCTGTGGCTGGGGGGCGCTGGTCATGCGGGCCGCGCAAAAGTGTGGTGCGCGCGCGGTAGGCATCACACTGTCGCAGAATCAGTATGAGCACGCTTGGGCGCGTATCCGGCAAGCCGGACTGGAAGACCGGGTGGAGATCCGTTTGCAGGATTACCGTGATGTATCGGAGAAATTCGACCGGATTTCCAGTATCGGCATGTTCGAGCATGTCGGGCTGAAAAATTTGCGTGGCTATTTCGCCAAGCTGCATGAGCTGCTGGCAGACGATGGCATCTGCCTGAATCACGGCATTACCTCCACTGATCCGGATTCAGCGGAAAGCCCGTTTGGCGGTGGTGAGTTTATCGAGCGCTATGTGTTTCCGCATGGTGAGTTGCCGCATATCAGCTTTGCGCTGAAGGAAATGAGCGCAGTCGGCCTGGAAGTGGCCGATGTGGAAAATTTGCGGCGGCACTATGCACTGACAACCCGGCATTGGAGCCAGCGTTTCGAGCGCAATGCACCGCGCTTGCGCGAAATGGTCGGTGAAAAGCGTTTCCGGATCTGGCGAGCCTATCTGGCAGGTTGCACCTATGGCTTCACGCATAACTGGATTGCCCTGCATCAGATTCTGGCCATCAAGAGCGGCCGGCCTGAACGTAATCCACTGCCGATGACGCGAGATTATATGTATACCCATTGATACCGTACTGGCATGCTGTCTTCATATATTAAATATCGTATATTCAATCTAATATTTATTATTTTTTAGTATTAAGTCGCCTTGTTAGACTGGCTTCCATGTTCCAAACCACACAGGAAGCCAACATCATGCAACTCAAGACCCTTGTGGCCGCCCTGGCCCTTGCCGCAACGGCCGGCAGCGCGCTGGCCGCCAAAATCGAACTGCTCAACGTCTCCTACGATCCGACCCGCGAGCTCTACCAGGATTTCAACAAGGCCTTTGCCGCGCACTGGAAAAAACAGACTGGCGATGACGTCACCATTCGCCAGTCGCATGGAGGTTCGGGCAAGCAGGCGCGCTCGGTTATCGATGGCGTGGATGCCGATGTGGTGACGCTGGCCCTGGCCTATGACATCGATGAAATCGCGGCCATTGGCAAAAAGCTGAAACCGGACTGGCAAAAGCAGTTTGCCCATAACAACTCGCCCTATACCTCGACCATCGTTTTCCTGGTGCGCAAGGGCAACCCGAAAAACATCAAGGACTGGAACGATCTGATCCGCAGCGATATCAAGGTGATCACACCGAATCCGAAGACTTCCGGCGGTGCGCGCTGGAATTATCTGGCAGCCTGGGGTTATGCGCTGAAGCAGCCCGGTGGCAATGAACAGAAAGCGGCCGAGTTCGTTGGCAAGATTCTCAAGAATGTGCCGGTGCTGGATTCCGGTGCGCGCGGCGCAACCGTGACCTTTGCCGAACGCGGTATCGGCGATGTGCTGCTGGCCTGGGAAAACGAAGCGCAACTGGCGGGCAAGGAGTGGGGGCCGGACAAGTTCGACACCATTTATCCTTCGATTTCGATCCTGGCTGAACCGCCGGTTGCCGTGGTCGACAAGAATGTCGACAAGAAGGGCACGCGCCAAGTGGCCGAGGCCTACCTGAATTATCTGTACAGCAAGGAAGGCCAGGAGCTGGCGGCGCAAAACTACTATCGCCCGATCGACAAGGATATTGCTGCCAAATATGCCAGGCAGTTTCCGAGCCTGAAGCTGCTGAGCATCGACAAGGATTTTGGCGGCTGGGCCAAAGCGCAGAAGACCCATTTCAGCGATGGCGGTACGTTCGACCAGATCTATCAACCCAGCAAGTAACGCCGCTTGAAATGCAATCCCGCCGGCCTGCCCGGCGGGCTGTACAGGAGTATGCGCCATGATGTGCTGTTTCCCGATACCAAGGCTGATTTCCAATATTCCGGCTTATGTGCTGGACGAACCGCCATCTCTTGTTCTGGAGACCCGACATGGACCATTTTCGCGCTGCCGACATCGACCTGCTTGAAGAAGGGCTTCCCCTTGCCCCTGTGTTACGCCAAGCGGGTGGTCATTGCAGCCTGCCGCCACGCGTACAGCAGGATTGGCCGCGGGTTGCGCTGGAAACCGATGCCGACCGGGGCATCGTCACCCGGGCGCTGGGCCTGGAAATCTCCAGCGTTTTTCAACCAATTGTTACGCCTGATGGTCACGTACATGGCGAAGAGGCTTTACTGCGCGCCCGTAGCCATGGTCTCAAGATCTCGCCATTGTCGGTGTTTCGCATCGCTGCCGCGCAAGGTGTATTGGTCGCGTTCGATCGACTGGTGCGCACGCTGCACCTGATCAATTTCATTGCCTATCCCACGCCTAGTGGCCGCCTGTTCCTGAATGTCCATCCGCGCCTGTTGGGCGAGGTATCGCAGCATGGCGTGGTGTTCGAGGAAATCCTGCATTCGGTCAGCTGGTCACCCGCGCAGGTGACATTGGAATTGCTGGAAGACGATGTGGCATCGGGCGATTTTCCGCGGCTGCGTGCTGCCGTGGATAACTATCGCCAGCGTGGCTACGGCATCGCCATTGACGATTTTGGCGGTTGTCAGCTCAATCGGCTCGATTGCATCCATGAGCTGGCGCCGGACGTGGTCAAGCTGGATCGAGACCTGCTGCTGCGCTGCGAACGCGTTTCTTCAATGCGCAAGACTTTATCCAGGCTGGTTGCCTTGCTGCATGACATGCAGATCAAGGTCGTGATGGAAGGGATTGAAACGCCCGCCCAGCGCTCGCTTGCCATCGATAGCGGTGTCGATCTGCTGCAGGGCTATCTGCTTGGCAGGCCTGCGTCAGCCACTTCACCAGCCAGCGTGTGATCGGTTGCCCGGCGGGGTTTTCTTTATATTTGAAATGAAATATATATCTAATTATTCATTCTTTCTTGTTATTAGGCGGATGCGCGACAATCCCAAGCGTTAAATCCTCGACTGGAGACTGTCATGAAAAAGATATGGTCCGCACTGATTGCCTCGGCGGTACTGGCTTCCGGAGCTGTGCAAGCTGATGTCACCTTGCTGAATGTGTCGTATGACGTGATGCGCGATTTCTACAAGGATTACAACCCGGCATTCCAGAAGTACTGGCAAGGCAAAACGGGTGAAAAGATCACGATCCAGCAATCGCATGGTGGTTCTTCCGCGCAGGCGCGCTCGGTGATCGAGGGCCTGCAGGCCGATGTGCTGACCATGAACCAGCACAGCGATATCAACGCTGTGGCGCAGCGGGGCAAGCAGGTGCCGGAAAACTGGGTGACGCGCTTGCCGAACAACTCTTCGCCATTTACCAGCCTGCAGGTGCTGATCGTGCGCAAGGGCAACCCCAAGGCCCTCAAGGACTGGAACGATCTGGTCAAGCCTGGCGTGGCTGTGGTGATTCCCAATCCGAAAACGGCTGGTAATGCCCGCTACACCTATATGGCCGCGTGGGGTTATGCGCTGAAGCAGCCGGGTGGTAACGAGGACAAGGCGCGTGATTTCGTCGCAGCCCTGTTCAAGAATGTGCCGGTGCTCGATACCGGTGGTCGTGGCGCTACTACCACTTTCATGCAGCGCGGCATCGGCGATGCGCTGGTGACCTTCGAGAACGAAGCCGAAATGATTGCGCGCGAGTTCGGCCGCGGCGGCTTTGAGGTGATTTATCCGTCGCTTTCGATTGAAGCCGAACTGCCGGTGACGGTGGTGGACAAGGTGGTCGACAAGAAGGGCACGCGCAAAGAGGCCGAAGAATACCTGAAGTATCTGTGGAGTGCGGAAGGCCAGACCGTTGCCGCGCAGAATTACCTGCGCCCGCGTGACAAGGCGGTATTTGCCAAGTTTGCCAGCCAGTTCCCGACAGTAAAGCTGTTCGGAATCGAGGAGTTCGGCGGCTGGAACACGATCATGCCCAAGCACTTTGCCGATGGCGCGATCTATGACCAGATCGCTGCCGCAAACGCGAAAAAATAAATCCTTCCACCTGACCTCTCTCCCGCAGACGGGAGAGAGGGGTTGTCCTTCCCTCACGCATCAGTTGGTTGCCTGGAAAATCGACAGCTGAAAGGTCAAATATGGCATTCAAGAAACACAGCGTATTGCCCGGGTTCAACCTGAGCCTGGGCTATACCCTTCTTTATCTGGGCCTGATCGTGCTGCTGCCCTTGTCGGCACTGATTGCCAAAACTTCCGGACTGGGCTGGGCCGATTTCTGGCGGGTGGCGACTGATGCGCGCGTCGTGGCGTCCTACCGCCTCACCTTTGGCGCTTCGCTGATTGCGGCCAGCATCAATATGGTGTTCGGTTTTCTGGTGACCTGGGTATTGGTGCGCTATTCCTTTCCGGGCAAGCGCCTGATCGATGCCATGGTCGATCTGCCGTTTGCCTTGCCGACCGCAGTGGCCGGTATTGCGCTCGCTACGCTCTATGCGCCCAATGGCTGGCTGGGGCAGTGGTTCGAACCGCTGGGCATCAAGATTGCCTTCACGCCACTGGGCGTGGTGGTGGCACTTACCTTCATCAGCCTGCCATTTGTGGTGCGCACCGTGCAGCCGGTACTGGAAGACCTGGAAAACGAACTGGAAGAAGCCGCATCCAGCCTGGGCGCCACGCGCTGGCAGATTTTCCGCAAGGTGATCCTGCCCACGGTATTCCCGGCCTTGCTGACCGGCTTTACGCTGGCCTTTGCGCGCGCCATCGGTGAGTTCGGATCGGTCGTCTTCATTGCCGGCAACATGCCGATGGTGTCGGAAATCACGCCTCTGCTGATCATCGCCAAGCTGGAACAATTCGATTATCTGGGGGCTACGGCCATTGCCGTGGTGATGCTGGTCGTGTCGTTTGCCCTGCTGCTGGTGATCAACCTGCTGCAGTGGTGGACAGCCAAACGTCTGGGACGGAGATAAGCATGGCCACACAGAAAATACGTCGTGCTGGCATTACCGATGAAGCGCCTTGGGTCAAGGCATTGCTGATTACGCTGGCGCTGGGATTCATCGGCTTGTTTCTGCTGGTGCCGCTGGTTTCGGTGTTTGTCGAGGCGCTGCGCAAAGGCTGGGAGCTTTACCTCGCTGCACTGGTGGAGCCTGATGCCCTGTCTGCGATCAAGCTGACCCTGATGACCGCTGCGATTGCCGTGCCGCTGAACCTGACCTTTGGTGTGGCCGCCGCCTGGGCCATTGCCAAGTTCGAATTCAAGGGCAAGAGCCTGCTGATTACGCTGATCGACCTGCCGTTTTCGGTCAGCCCGATCGTGGCCGGCCTGATCTACGTGCTGCTGTTCGGCTCGCACGGCTGGTTTGGCGAGTGGCTGGAAACGCACGACATCAAGATCATCTTCGCCGTGCCGGGCATTGTGCTGGCCACCGTGTTCGTCACGTTCCCGTTTGTGGCGCGCGAGCTGATTCCGTTGATGGAAGCGCAGGGCTCGGAAGAGGAACAGGCCGCGCTGGTGCTGGGCGCCACGGGCTGGCAGACCTTCCTGCGCGTGACGCTGCCCAATATCAAGTGGGGTTTGCTGTATGGCGTGATCCTGGCCAATGCCCGTGCCATGGGCGAGTTTGGCGCGGTGTCGGTGGTTTCCGGGCACATTCGCGGGTTGACCAACACCATCCCGCTGCATGTCGAAATTCTCTACAACGAATACAACTTTGTCGGCGCTTTCGCTTGCGCCTCTCTGCTGGCTTTGCTGGCATTGGTCACCCTGGCGCTGAAATCCTGGGTGGAATGGAAAGCCGAACGCGATGCCGAGACCGCCCGCCAGGCGGCAAGTGCTGAATAAGGGATGCAACCATGAGTATCGAGATCAAGGGTGTCACCAAACAGTTCGGTGCCTTCAAGGCACTGGACGATATCGGTCTGGAAGTGAACAGCGGCGAGCTGCTGGCCTTGCTGGGGCCGTCCGGTTGCGGCAAGACCACCTTGCTGCGCGTGATCGCGGGGCTGGAAACTGCAGATGCCGGGCAGATCATGTTTCATGGCAGCGATGCCACCCGCACCCATGTGCGCGAACGCCAGGTCGGGTTCGTGTTCCAGCACTATGCCCTGTTCCGCCATATGACCGTGTTTGAGAACGTGGCGTTCGGCTTGCGGGTGCGGCCCAAGGAAACCCGACCGAGCGATGCCGAAATCAAGCGCCGCGTGCATGAGCTGCTTGATCTGGTGCAGCTGGACTGGCTGGCCGATCGCTATCCGGCACAATTGTCGGGCGGGCAGCGCCAGCGTATCGCCCTGGCACGTGCTTTGGCGGTAGAGCCAAAAGTGCTGCTGCTGGACGAGCCGTTCGGTGCGCTGGATACCCAGGTGCGCAAGGAACTGCGCCGCTGGTTGCGCCGCTTGCATGACGACATGCATATCACCTCGGTTTTCGTGACGCACGATCAGGAAGAAGCGCTGGAAGTGGCCGACCGCATCGTGGTGATGAACAAGGGCAAGATCGAGCAGGTCGGCACACCGGAACAGGTCTACGACAACCCGGCCAGCCCGTTTGTCTATCAGTTCCTTGGCGATGTGAACCTGTTCCATTCCCGCGTGCATGATGGCTGGGCCGAAGTGGCCGGCCAGCGCTTTGCCGCGCCGGAGGGGAGTGGGGCGCTGATCTATGTGCGCCCGCATGAAATCGCCCTGTCGCGCGAGCTGGTGGAAAACGCCATCCACGGCCAGATTGCGCATATCCGGCTGCTGGGAGCGACTGTGCGCCTCGAAGTCAACGTGGCTGACAACGATCCGGTCGAGGTCGAACTGGTGCGTGAGCATTACCTGCAGGGTAAATGGCAGGTCGGCGAACAGGTCTACCTGACGCCGCGCAATGCGCAGGTTTATGGCGATTTCAGCATCTGATCACAGCGCATGAACTTCCAGCAGCTACGCATCATCCGAGAGGCCGTGCGCCAGGATTACAACCTGACGGAAGTCGCCAATGCGTTGTTTACCTCGCAGCCGGGCGTGAGCAAGCACATCCGCGATATCGAGGACGAACTGGGCGTGGAAATCTTCGTGCGGCGCGGCAAGCGGCTGCTCGGGCTGACCGAGCCTGGGCAGGAATTGATCGGCATCGTGGAACGCATGCTGATCGATGCGCAGAACCTGCGCCGTATTGCCGACCAGTTTTCCAGCAAGGAGACCGGCAGGCTGGTGATCGCTACCACGCATACCCAGGCGCGCTATGTGCTGCCGGAGGTGATCACGCAGTTCCGTCATGATTTTCCCAAGGTGCACCTGGAATTGCATCAGGGCAGCCCGCGTGAAATCGTGCAATTGCTGCAGGAAGGTCAGGCCGACATCGGTATTGCCACCGAAAGCCTGCAGCAGGTGGCCGATCTGGTGTCGTTTCCGTGTTACGACTGGCACCATGCGGTGATCGTGCCGCAAGGGCATCCATTGGCGGAGCAGATCGCACCAGGGTTGGAAGACATCGCCCGCTATCCTGTCGTGACCTACCACGAAGGGTTTACCGGCCGCTCCAATATCGACAAATGTTTTGCCCAGGCCGGCCTGTCTCCCGATATCGTCATGTCGGCAATCGATGCAGACGTGATCAAAACCTATGTGGAAACGGGGCTGGGCGTTGGCATCATTGCCGAGATGGCGTACGACGCGCAGCGCGATTCACGCCTGAAACGCCTGGACATCGAACCGTTGTTCCCGGCCAATACCACGCGCCTGGCGCTGCGCCGTGGCCGCTACCTGCGCAGTTACACCTACCGCTTTATCGAGCATTTCGCCCCGGCATTGACCGAGCAGGGGGTTGCCAGTCAGCTCAAGTCCGAGCAGGAACTATAAAAACTCTTCACGATCTTGCTGCGAAGCTGTGATCGGGGCTCATGCGCTGCTCAAAACACCGAAAAGGTGCTTTCTGCGAGGCGTCCTCATGTACTACTTGTACATTCCGGTTTTTGCGCTGCTCTTCACCCCGCTGACGGCCTCTCGCGACAGATCGTGAACAAGTTCCAAGATCCTGTTCATCGTCTTGCTGTGAGGCCCTGACGCGCGTGTCACGAAACCTGGTTGCTTGTTAAGGACCGAAATTCCCGCACCGTGTGCAGAAGCTCCCGCAATAGCGGCGAGGTTTCCTGCCCGAGATACAGGCAGTGCAGCTCCATGAAGGCTTCATCGGCTTCTTTCAGCGGACGGTAAACCAGGCTGGGTTGCTGGAACGCAGTCGCCGATTCCGGCACCAGGGCGATGCCGTTGCCGCCGGCAACGCCGCAGGCCACCAGCGTGATGCCGGTGATCACATCGCTGACTTCCTGAACCACATTGGGCTGGAAACCGTGCGCGTTGCACAGCGCCAGTGCGGCATTGGCCGTACGCGAATTCAATCCGGCCGGCATCAGCATGGGTGCATTTTTGAGCATCTCGATCGAAATGATGGGCTCTGCCGCCAGCGGATTGCGCCTGTTCAGCGCCACCTGCAGCGTCTCCCGCGTGACGAGTTCCGCCTGCAGGTCATCTTCGTCAGGCAGGTAACGGTCAAAGGCCACCAGTACCCTTCCTTGTCGCAACGCGTCGATCTGCTGGCTGCGGTGCGCGTTGTGCAGGCGTATTTGCACTTCCGGATGCGTTTCGGTAAAGGCGGACAGGATTTTCGGGACGATGTTCAGTGCCGATGCGCCGTACACGCCGACATTGAGTATCCCCGCCATGCCCTTGCCGACGCGCTGGGCACGCTCGGCTGCCTGGCCGACCAGCGCACGGATATTGCGCGCATCCTGCAATAGCGCCTCGCCCGCCTGCGTCAGTTCCACGCCCTTCGGTGTGCGCATAAAAAGCTGCACGCCGAGTTCTTCTTCCAGCGTCTGTATCTGCCGGGTCAGCGGCGGTTGCGACAGATGCAGGCGCAGGGCTGCCCGCCCGAAATTGAGCTCTTCTGCCACCGCGATGAAGTATTTGAGTTGCCGGATATCCATGGGGTGTCTCGATACCTGTTTGGTATTGAGTTTAACAAATTATGCATTGGACGGTATCGATGGCGTGGGCGTAACTTGCGCGTGTAGCTGCACGCAAGCGCAAAAAATACAAATTGGAGGAAAGCCCATGCTCAAGCCCATCGAGAACCAGACCAGGGAGCGAAAATCCCTGAATGGTCTATGGCGATTTTCGATCGATCACGAAACCGCCGGCCGCCAGCAGCAGTGGTGGCAGGCTACCTTGCCCGATGCCCGGGAGATCCCGGTGCCTTCAAGTTACAACGACATTTTCGCCGATGCCGCGATCCGCGATCACGTTGGCGACGTGTGGTACCAGACGGAAGTGTTCGTGCCGGCCGGCTGGGAGGGCCAGCGTATTGTTCTGCGTCTGGATGCGGCAACGCATCGCGGCACGGTCTGGGTCGATGATGTCGAAGTCATGGATCACCAGGGCGGCTATACGCCGTTCGAGGCCGATATCAGCGCACATATTCGCGTCGGCGAATCTTTTCGCCTTACCGTTTGCGTGAACAATGTGCTGAGCTGGGACACCATTCCGCCGGGGCAGGTGCTGACGCTGGAAGATGGTCGCCTCAAGCAGCAGTATTTCCACGATTTCTTCAACTATGCCGGCTTGCATCGCCCGGTCTGGCTTTACGCGACACCGAAACGGCATATCAGCGAGGTGACTGTCGTGACCGGCTATGACGGCCAGGATGGCACCGTCGATTACCGCGTCGAAACGTCAGGCGAGGGCACAGTCAGCGTGGCATTGCACGATGCCGACGGCAATCTGGTGGCGAGCGGGGTGGGCGCCAGCGGTCGTCTGATTGTGGCCGGGGCAACGCCATGGCAGCCGGGCAAGGCCTATCTGTACCAGCTGAGCGTGGTCTATTTTGATGAGAGCGGCACGACCGACAAATACTCGCTCGCGGTCGGTATCCGTTCGATCCAGGTGGATGGCAAGCGCTTCCTGATCAATGGCCAGCCGTTCTATTTCACCGGTTTCGGCAAGCACGAGGACAGCGATATCCGCGGCAAGGCGCACGATGACGTGCTGATGGTGCACGATTTCGCGCTGATGAAGTGGATGGGTGCCAATTCCTTCCGTACCTCGCACTACCCGTATGCCGAAGAGGTGCTCGACTATGCGGATCGTCACGGCATCGTCGTCATCAACGAAACCGCGGCGGTTGGTCTGAACATGGTGATTGGCAAGATCCTCAATCCGGCTGTGGTCGCACCCGCAGAACTGTACTCGGAAGCGGGTATTTCCAGCGTCACGCAGCGCGCCCACATGGCCGCGATCCGCGAACTGATCGCGCGTGACAAGAACCACCCTTGCGTCGTCACCTGGAGCATCACCAACGAGCCCGATAGCAGCCCGGCCAATGCTGCCGAGTATTTCCGGCCGTTGGTCGAGGAAACGCGCCGCCTCGATCCGAGCCGCCCGGTGACGTATGCCAGCGTGATGTTCGTGACGGCCGAGCAGGACCAGATTGCCGGGATGTTCGACCTGATCTGCCTGAACCGCTATTTCGGCTGGTATCTGGATGCCGGTGATCTGGTCAGCGCCGAACGGGCGCTGGAAGACGATCTGCGCGCCTGGGAAGACAAATTCCAGGTTCCGCTGATCATCACCGAATATGGCGCCGACACGATGCAGGGCCTGCGCTCGGTGGCCCCGACGATGTGGACCGAGGAATTCCAGGGCGAATTTCTGCAAATGTACCACCGCGTGTTTGACCGCATCGAAGCCGTGGTCGGTGAGCAGGTGTGGAATTTCGCCGATTTCGCCACCTCGCAGGGCATCGTCCGTGTCGGTGGCAACAAGAAAGGGATATTCACGCGCGACCGGCGCCCGAAATCTGGCGCGTATGTGCTGCGTGAACGCTGGACCAAAATGTCCCCGAACCACAAGCAAGATCTCCTTGGAGAAAAGCAATGAGCAACATTCCTCCCCTGAGCTGGAAAAACGTCATCGGCTATGGTCTGGGTGACGTGGCCAATAACTTTGCGTTCGCGATGGGCGCACTGTTCCTGCTGAACTATTACACCGATGTGGCCGGGATTCCGGCCGCCGCCGCCGGGACGATGCTGGTGGTTGTACGCATCTACGATGCCATCATGGACATGGTGGCCGGCCGCGTGATCGACCGCACTTCGACCCGCTGGGGGCGCTTTCGCCCGTTCCTGCTGTGGGGCGCGGTACCGTTGATGCTTTTGAGCGTCGCCGTATTTTCGGTGCCGTCGGGCTGGGATGCCGATGCCAAGCTGCTGTATGCCTATGTGAGCTATGCCTTGCTGGGAACCGCCTATTCGTTCGTCAATATTCCTTTTGGATCGCTGGCGACCGTGATGACCC
This sequence comes from Formivibrio sp. oc-25, assembly GCF_055810895.1. Classification (NCBI taxonomy): domain Bacteria; kingdom Pseudomonadati; phylum Pseudomonadota; class Betaproteobacteria; order Neisseriales; family Chitinibacteraceae; genus Formivibrio; species Formivibrio sp. oc-25. The sequence goes on from NZ_JBVVOL010000010.1 coordinate 124,852, forward strand.
AGCAGCCGCGCGAACGTGCACGTCTGGGCGCATCGCGCACGCTCATGGCGATGGGCACCTTCTCGTTCCTGGCGCTGGTGCTGGGCCCGGTGGTGCGCAGTGCCAAGGGCGAAGCGTTGCAGAGCATGCTGACGCAGTTCACGCTGATCCTGGCTGTGGCCGGCATCGTCATGTACTACCTGTGCTTCAAGAGCACACGTGAAATCGTTGAGCGCGATATTGCTCAGCCCAAGCTGAAGGACAGTATCGGCACGCTGCTCACCAATCGCCCGCTGCTGATGCTGTGCGCCTGTGCGCTGTGCGTGCTGATCGGCTATTTCTCGCTCAGCGCGACCTCCATGTTTTTTGCCCGTTATGTGTTGGGGGACACCAAGCAGTTTGTAGTGCTGGTATTCATCACGACCCTGTTCGGCACGCTGGTTGCTGCACCGCTGGCACCGCAACTGGTCAGCAAGCTGGGCAAGAAGGGCGCATTTCTGTCCGGACTCGCACTGGCGGCATTGGGCTTTTTTGCACTGTTCCTGGCACCGCTGAGCAACAAGGCGTGGATGTACGGCGCGCTCGGCACGGCGTCCGTTGGCGTGCAGATGGCGATGACCGTGATGTGGGCGCTGGAGGCCGATACCGTTGAATACGGCGAGTGGCGTACCGGCATGCGGATCGAAGGGCTGACTTACTCATTCTTCTCGTTCACGCGCAAATGTGGCCAGGCGCTTGGTGGCTCGGTTCCGGCCTTCCTGCTCGCGGCCAGCGGCTATGTTCCCAATGCCGAGGTACAGAGCGAGCGCGCCATTGCCGGCATCCAACAGGCCATGGCGCTGGTGCCGACCATTGCCTTCGCCGCAGCCTTCGTATTGATGCTGTTCTACCCGCTGACCGATGCACGCTTTGCACAACTGGTAGAGGAAATCCGCGGACGGCGTCTGGCCAGCAGGGCCGCCTGATAGGCTGTTCACGGATTCGCCACGGCCCCGTGGTTCTGCATGCAAAAGCCCGGCACCGAAAGCTGCCGGGTTTTGGGCTAATGCCGTTCACTTCCGTGTCCATTTACCCTCTCCCCTAGCCCCTCTCCCGCAAGCGAGCGAGGGGAGTGCGTGGCTATCCACCGATTTTGCTCCCTCTCCCGCATGCGGGAGAGGGGTGGGGAGAGGGCACGCGGCCAGATTAAGTGAACGGCATTACCGGGCTTTGGGCAGATTTATCCGGCAAGGTACATCATCCAGCCTTCAACTATTTACCCTGAGTCTGCCGCGCCTGACCGGAAGTGATTGGCTGACGCATCGCTTCGATATCCCGCCTGGGCGGCGCACCGAAAAGCCGGGTGTACTCGCGGCTGAATTGCGACGGGCTCTCGTAGCCGACTTCGAACGCGGCGCTGGCCGCATCCAGATCTTTGTTCAGCATCAGGCGGCGCGCCTCGTTCAGGCGCAACCACTTCTGGTACTGCAACGGGCTCATGGCGGTGAGTTGGCGAAAGTGCTGATGCAGGCTGGATGTACTCATTTGTACGTGAGCGGCGAGGTCGTCAATCCGCAGCGTGCCTGTATAGTTCATTTTCAGCCAGTCGATGGCCTTGGCCACGCGGTGGCCCTGACTCCCTACCGAGGCGATCTGCCACAAGCGCGCTGCCTGGTCACTTTTGAGCAGGCGATAGTGGATCTCCCGCTCGATCAGCGGGGCCAGCACGGGAATTGCGTCAGGGTCGTCGAGCAGATCTAGCAGGCGTTTGAAGGCTTCCAGCAGAACCGGCGTGACCGAGCCAAGGCCGATGCCCATGCCGCGCTCGTTGTCGTGCGATGCCGGTAAAGGCAATCCTCCTTGCGCGATCAATTCCGCCATGATGCGCAGGTCGAGCTTCAGGACCAACCCCAGGCAGGGCTGGTCCGGGCTGGCCGATACGATCTGCGAATTGGCAGGAAGATCGATCGACGTGATCAGGAAGCGATTGACGTCGTACGGGTAAGCCTCGCCGCCCACCAGCATCTGCTTTTCGCCCTGCACGACCAAAACGATGCTCGGCTCTACCAGGCAGATGCACGGCGGCATCGGCATTTCACGCCGGAAGAAGCTGAGGCTCGGGATCGCGGTCGGACTGTCCGAGTTGCCGACCGTCCTGTGCCCGATGCTGTCAACCATCGCTCCGCGCAAGGCATCGAGCATCCCGGCCTCATGGCGTTCAGCCTGTTGATTCGACATGGCAATTCTCCAAACAAATCCTGTCCGAAGCATATCCGCGCGACGTGTCGATTCCAACCGGAAATCCCCGGTCGTGGAGGATCAGGCAAGAAATGTGGCGGATTTGAATATCGATTGTTGGACCAGATCGCGAAAAATGTTCCTCAGCATTCACTGAGGACAGCACCATGCAAAATTTCACTTTCTTCAACCCGACCAAGATCGAATTCGGCACCGGCAAGGAACAACTGATCGGGCAGCATCTTAGCGAACACGGCATCAGGAAAGTTCTGTTCTGCTACGGCAGCGAGCGCATCAAACGCGAGGGGCTTTTCGATACCGTCAGCAAAAGCCTCGCCGAGAAAGGTATTGAGTGGGTCGAACTCGGCGGCATCGTCAGCAATCCCGTTATTTCGAAAGTGCGCGAAGGAATTTCGCTGGCGCGCGCACATCAGGTCGATGCCATTCTGAGCGTCGGTGGCGGTTCCGTGCTCGACAGTTCCAAGGCGATTGCTGCGGGTGTCTGCCACGACGGCGATGTGTGGGATCTGTTTACCGGCAAGGCGAGCATCGAATCCGCGCTACCGGTGTTCGCGATCCTGACGCTCGCCGCGACCGGTAGTGAAATGAACCCGGGCGCGGTGGTCACCAACGATGAGACCAAAGAGAAATTCTTCATCAGCAATGCGGCCCTGTTCCCCAGGGTATCCATCGTCAATCCTGCGCTGATGCAGGGGGTGACGCGCGACTATCTGGTGTATTCCGCATCCGATGTGATCGCGCATCTGATCGAGGTGTATTTCACGGCAAGCGTGCATCCGAAGCTGCAATCGCGCCTGGTCGAATCCCTTATCAACACGGTGATCGAAACGACCGAAGCGCTGCTGGCCGACCCGGCCGACTACGACGCCCGCGCCCAGTTTGCCTGGGCCGCAACGCTGGCGCTGAACGGCCTGACCTACTCCGGCGCTGCAGGCTTCAGTTACCCCAACCACGCGATCGAGCACTCGCTCTCGGCGCTGTTCAACGTGCCGCATGGTGCCGGTCTGTCGGTGGTCGTCCCGGCCTGGATGAGGTGGTACCGCGACCGCAACCCGGTGCAGTTCGAGCGGTTTGCCAAGAGCGTATTTGGCGTTGAAACCGGTGAGCAGGGCATCGCCGCGCTGCAGGCCTGGTACGACAAGATCGGCACACCGACGCGCCTGCCGCAACTGGGCATCAAGGAAGCCGATCTGCCGGCAATCGTCGAGAACGTACAGAAGAACGTGCGCATCTTCGGCATTGCCGCTACCTACACGCCCGAGGTGGTGACGGCGATTTTGAAGAATGCGCTGTAACCGCCCGAATTTCACTATACACACCCAGGAGTAAGCCCAAATGAGCATGCTGCTTTCCCGCAAGAAATTCCTCCAAAGCGCCATCGTCGCCTCTGCCGCGCTATTCGTCGGCGCCCCTGCAGTCCTGGCGCAGGCGAACCCTGCTTCAATCACAGGCACAACCTTGAGCCTGACCCAGGAATGGGACAAGACCTTCCCGAGAAGCAACAAGGTCGACCACCGCAAAGTCACCTTCAAAAACCGCTATGGCATCACGCTGGCGGCCGATCTGTATCTGCCGAAGAACCGCGGCAACCAGCGCCTGGCCGCGCTGGCCGTGGGTGGGCCTTTCGGCGCGGTGAAGGAACAATCCTCCGGCCTGTACGCGCAGACGATGGCCGAGCGTGGCTTCGTTACGCTGGCTTTTGATGCGTCTTACACCGGCGAGAGTGGTGGCGAGCCGCGCAATGTGGCCTCGCCCGACATCAACACCGAAGACTTCAGCGCGGCCGTCGACTTCCTCGGCCTGCAAAAAGAAGTTGACCGTGAGCGCATCGGCATTATCGGCATTTGTGGCTGGGGTGGCATGGCCTTGAATGCCACGGCCGTGGACAAGCGCGTCAAGGCCGTTGTGACCAGCACCATGTACGACATGACCCGCGTGATGTCCAAGGGTTACAACGACAGCGTAACCCTGGAGCAGCGCACCAAGTTCCTGGAACAACTGAGCCAGCAGCGCTGGAAGGATGCGGAAAAAGGCGCGCCGGCGTACCAGCCCCCGTACAACCAGCTGAAGGGTGGCGAAGCGCAGTTCATGGTTGATTATCACGACTACTACATGACCAAGCGCGGCTACCACCCGCGTGCGGTGAATTCCGGCAATTCCTGGACCCAGACCACGCCACTGTCATTCATGAACATGCCGATCCTCAGCTACATCAAGGAAATTTCACCGCGTCCGGTCCTGTTCATCCATGGCGAGAACGCGCATTCGCGCTATTTCAGCGAAACCGCCTATGCGGCCGCCGCAGAGCCAAAGGAGCTGCTGATCGTGAAAGGCGCCAGTCACATCGATCTGTATGACGACAAGGCGGGCAAGATCCCCTTCGACAAGATGGCGGATTTCTTCGGCAAGAACCTGAAGTAAACAATGGGTTGGCCATCTGGAAGCGGAGACCATTCGCTTTCAGGTGGTCTCCCGGATTGGAATCAGGCTCAAGACCTGGCTTTTCCGTTTGTTGCCATCGTCTGCGAAGTCATCACCACTCGGCGCTGAAATCGAGCGAGGGCATTTCCTGTTTCTGGTCCGTCATCGCGGTGGTTGGCTACGGCATCACTTTTTACTGTCTGGCGCTGACGTTGCGCGTGATCCTGATGGGGGGCTCAAGTGGTGGGGTGGTACTGTAGCTGTCCAGCCAGGTCATACGCAGGGGTAATCATTCGTAGTAAAACTTCGGATTTTGCTGTTGTTTGCGATAGTTCTTGCTACGCCACCCTGTTTGGGTGCATAGTAAAAAACGATTTTCAAGTACCGCCGCCTTCGTCTGTTCTTGCTGCCGCCCCCAAGCGGTGTCTTTTTTCCGATTATCCCGCCGCCTTGACTTTCGTCCCTGCTTTGAGGGACAGCTCCCTCGTTTATTTTTAGGATTTAAAAAACATGGCAACAGGTAAAGTGAAGTGGTTTAACGACGGCAAAGGTTTCGGATTCATCACCCCCGATGACGGTACGAGTGATCTATTCGCACATTTTTCAGCAATTCAGAGTGGTGGTTTCAAAACCCTGCCAGAGGGTGCCCAAGTCGAATTTGAAGTAAGCAAAGGCCCCAAGGGACTGCAAGCTTCAAACATTCGCTTGGTGTAATTGCTTTTTTCCTGCTTTTTCGATTGCGTTCCGCAGTTCTATCGTTCTCCGACGAGTCTCCGTGGCGCATAAGTGCACTCCAAAAAACGGGGGGCTGATTCAAGCCCCCGTTTCTGCATCTCCCGGTGTGAATATATTGGGCTAAGTTTCTCCATCATCGCCGTTCCCAAATGGCAAGCAAGCGAGCGATATCCAGATCGCTTGATTTCTGTGCAGTCCCATCTGCACGGCTGCCTGCCCACCCCACCCTTTGTTCCGGCATATAGCGCCGAACTGTGACGCCCGAATCGAATACTGTCGATTCCCGGGCAAAACCTTGAAAAGATTAAATGAATTTTGAACTACAAAGAGCGACAGCTCAGAAGCTCTGTGCCGAAGCTGGCATTGCTGTGCTTCCCTACGGGAATGCATGGTGGCTGCTCGGTCAAGGCATCAATCGCGTGGTTGGCGAATTGGCCGGACTTTCCCTCAGCGATCTCCACCGTTATCAACCAACCCCGCGTTAAAACTACAGTAACAAGGAACACACCATGAACCATGCCATCCAGCGAACCGAACTCAGGACGTTTTACTACACCCCTGTGCATTGTCCCTTCTGCGGTACCCGGGTTATGGGAGCCGATCCGATGGATGAGACGCGTATCACTGCCTGCCTTCACACTCTGTTCATCGCCCATGACACGGCTTTCGAATATCGCTCGGAACGCTTTGATGAAAATCTTAATCTCAGCGGCCTGAGCGACATGGAGGTTGAGGCGCGATGGCTGCTAGAAGAAGGGGGCGTTGACGGGTTCACCAACCAGATCACGCTAGCGGATGCGATCAAGATTGCAGCCTACGCACCGGCCCCGTCCGCCTATGGTTCGTACTATGGATTCGCACCTGCCGAATGACCTGTGGTCGGTTTGCACGGAAAATCCGGAGGCTGAATTGTTGTCCGAACCCAGGCTTTATGCGGGTTTTATGTGCTTGCTTGGACTGCTTTGTATGTGTTCGTGGTGCTCGGGACGGGAATCGAACCCGTACAGCTTTCGCCGAGGGATTTTAAGTCCCTTGTGTCTACCAATTTCACCACCCGAGCAGGGGAGGCGAGATTCTACCGCATGCATGGCCGGTATGTAACACCCCGCGCCAAGCTCTCGGTAGCTCGCACCAGGCTATTTCTTCTTTTTATTTTTCGGACAGTTTTTGCAGGGCGGATTGCTCTTGCAGCATTTCTTGGACATGGTGCGCCTCCTTGATTGGTTTTGTTGATTGTTATTTTAATTCGATAGCTTAACCATAAATTCGTTCCGGGCTCAGAATCTCGCAGCAAGACTGTGGACGGGGCCTCAGAACCATGCCTTTCAATGTCTTTCGATCGTTATCATTTAAGCTGTCGAGCACCCGAGATTTCGGGTGACCCAAGGAGCTA
>NZ_JBVVOL010000011.1:0-98970 GCF_055810895.1 Formivibrio sp. oc-25
CGCTTCCCTGCGCCGGTATTAACCGTATCAGGTTCGAAGGGACTCTCTCATCCGCGCAACGCGCGGAACCCCTAGCGAATGCTGGCAAGCTAAAGCACTTGCCCCTGAATTGCAAGCCATTTGCTGTCGAACGGCAGGCATGTGCGGATTACGCAGTCGGTAATAATGGCTCGGTGCTAGAATTGCGCTTTGCCTGATTTTGCGTAGAGAGTACTCATGATTTTCGTAACTGGTGGAGCCGGTTTTATCGGCGGCAATTTTGTGCTGGATTGGTTGGCCCAATCCGACGAGCCTGTGGTCAATCTCGACAAGCTGACCTACGCAGGCAATCTGGATACCTTGAAATCGCTTGATGGCGATGCGCGTCATGTATTCGTGCGTACCGATATTGGCGATCGCGAACTGGTGAGCAAATTGCTGGCCGAACATCAACCGCGTGCAGTGATCAATTTCGCCGCGGAATCGCATGTCGACCGTTCGATCCACGGTCCGGGCGAATTCATCCAGACCAACGTGGTCGGCACGTTCAACCTGCTTGAAGCCGTGCGTGGTTACTGGAGCGCGATGCCGACTGAACAGAAAGCAGCGTTCCGCTTCCTGCATGTTTCCACCGACGAAGTGTACGGTTCGCTCGAACCGACCGATCCAGCCTTTCGCGAAGACAACAACTACGAACCGAATAGCCCGTATTCGGCCTCCAAAGCCGCGTCCGACCACTTGGTGCGCGCTTGGCATCACACCTACGGTTTGCCGGTGCTGACCACCAATTGCTCGAACAACTATGGCCCGTATCATTTCCCGGAGAAGCTGATCCCGCTGGTGATCCTCAATGCGCTCGCCGGCAAACCGCTGCCGATCTACGGCGATGGTATGCAGATCCGCGATTGGCTGTATGTGAAAGACCACTGCGCCGCGATCCGGCGTGTGCTCGAAGCCGGCACGCCGGGCGAGACCTACAACGTCGGCGGCTGGAACGAGAAACCGAATATCGACGTGGTGAAAACCATCTGTGGCATTCTCGACCAACTCCAGCCGCGTAGCGATGGCAAGCCGTATATCGAGCAGATCACGTACGTCACCGACCGTCCGGGCCATGACCGCCGCTACGCCATCGATGCGACCAAGCTGGAACGTGAGCTGGGCTGGAAGCCGGCAGAAACCTTCGAAACCGGCATCAAGAAGACTGTGCAATGGTATCTGGACCATCAGGACTGGGTGCAGAACGTCACTTCCGGCGCGTACCGCGAGTGGGTGAGTAAGCAATACGGGAGCGGGGAATAGGGAGTTGGGAGTGGAAAACCGCATAAACGGCTGGATACATGGCAACAGGCTATGCTGTTGGTCAAGGCCGTTTACGATGTATCGTCCGGCTTTCCGCGTGAAGAGGCTTTTGGTCTAACTTCACAGATGCGTCGTGCGGCTGTTTCCATTCCCACCAATATCGCTGAAGGCGTGGCGCGGGGTAGCAGTAAGGAGTATGTGCATTTTCTTAATATTGCCCGTGGTTCGCTCAGTGAGCTGGACACACAATTGGATATTGCTTGCATGTTGGAATATATCCAGAAACATCACTCTGTATTTGAGCAGATCAACACCGTAGGTCGCCTACTGAGCGGACTACACAGAAAAATTAGCGAAAATCTATGACTACTTCCCATTCACTACTCTCTACCCCCCGTATCCTGATTACTGGTAAAAATGGCCAAGTCGGCTTTGAGTTGCAGCGCAGCCTGTCGATTCTGGGCGAGCTGGTTGCGGTGGATCGTGACGAATGTGATCTGACTGACGCGGACGCAATCCGTCGTCTGGTCCGTGAAGTGCAGCCGGACATCATCGTCAATCCGGCAGCGTATACCGCAGTGGACAAGGCCGAGAGCGAGCAGGCTACCGCCCAGGCGATCAATGCCACAGCCGCCCGGGTTCTGGCGGAAGAGGCCGCCGGGCTGGGTGCATTGCTGATTCACTATTCCACCGATTATGTTTTCGATGGACAGAAATCAGGCTGGTACAGCGAGATCGATGCGCCGAATCCGCAGTCGGTCTACGGCCAGACCAAACTGGCAGGCGAGCAGGCCGTGGCTGCTGCCAACCCGAAGCACATCATCCTGCGTACCAGCTGGGTGTTTGGCGTGCATGGCGTCAATTTTCTCAAGACCATCCAGCGCCTGGCACGCGAGCGCGAACACCTCAAGATCGTGGCCGATCAGTTCGGTGCCCCGACCTCGGCCTCGCTGCTGGCCGATGTCACGGCACAGATCATCGCGCGTTACTTGAACCGCCAAGACCTGACAGACTTCCCGTATGGCCTGTATCACCTGGTCGCCCAGGGAGAAACCAGCTGGCATGGTTATGCCAGCTTCGTGATCGATGCCTTGCGCCAGCGCGGTTTGCCGCTCAGGGGGGCGACGATCGACCCGATTCCAACCAGTGGCTATCCCTTGCCGGCACCACGTCCGGCCAATTCCCGTCTGTCCACGCAAAAACTGCGTGATACCTTCCAGCTGACCTTGCCATCCTGGCAAAGCCAGGTTGAACAAGTACTGACCCTGCTGAACCCATAACAGGATTGAAAATGGCCATTTCCCATTCTTCCGCTACAGCGTCCCGCCGCAAAGGCATCGTCCTTGCCGGCGGTTCCGGTACCCGCCTGTACCCGGCCACCATTGCCGTCAGCAAGCAATTGCTGCCGATCTATGACAAGCCAATGATCTACTACCCGCTGTCCGCCCTGTTGCTGGCAGGGATCCGCGACATCCTGATCATCTCTACCCCGCAGGATACGCCGCGCTTTGAACAACTGCTGGGTGACGGCAGCCAGTGGGGCATCAACCTCAGTTACGCCGTACAACCGAGTCCGGATGGCTTGGCACAAGCCTTTATCATCGGCGAAGACTTCATTGGCAATGATCCGGTCGCCATGGTGCTGGGTGACAATATCTTCTACGGTCACGATTTTGCCCGCCAGGTGCAGGCTGCCAATGCGCAACAGCAAGGCGCCACCGTGTTTGCCTACCATGTGCACGACCCGGAACGTTATGGTGTGGTGGAATTCGATGCCCAAGGCCGGGCCATCAGCATCGAAGAGAAACCGAAGCAGCCCAAATCGAACTACGCCGTGACCGGCCTGTACTTTTATGACAACGACGTGGTGCAGATTGCCAAGACCATCAAGCCATCGGCGCGCGGCGAGCTGGAAATCACCACGGTCAACGAGGTGTATTTGCAGGCAGGCAAGCTCAACGTGCAGACCATGGGGCGCGGGTATGCCTGGCTGGATACCGGCACGCACGAATCCATGCTGGAAGCGAGCCAGTTCATCCACACCATCGAGACCCGCCAGGGGCTGAAAGTGTGCTGCCCGGAAGAGATTGCTTACCGCCAGAAATGGATCGATGCCGAGCAATTGCTGAAATTGGCCGAGCCGCTGAAGAAGAACGGCTATGGCCAATACCTGTTGAGCCTGCTCAAGGAAAAGGTGTTCTGATGCGAGTGATTGATACTGCAATCCCTGATGTAAAAATCATCGAACCCAAAGTATTCGGCGATGATCGGGGTTTCTTCTTTGAGAGTTTCAACCACAAGCGCTTTGAAGAGGTGATTGGTCGCCCGGTGCAATTCGTGCAGGATAATCACTCGCGCTCGGTGAAGGGCGTGCTGCGCGGCCTGCATTATCAGATCCAGCAGCCGCAGGGCAAGCTGGTGCGGGTAGCGGTGGGCGAAGTCTTCGACGTGGCCGTGGACCTGCGCCAATCATCGCCGACCTTTGGTCAATGGGTGGGTGTGATCTTGTCGGCAGAAAACAAACGCCAGTTGTGGGTGCCGGAAGGTTTTGCTCATGGGTTTGTGGTGACGAGCGACGTGGCAGAGTTTCTGTACAAGACCACGGATTACTATGCGCCCGAGCATGAGCGCTGCATTGTCTGGAACGATCCTGACTTGAATATCGACTGGCCGCTGCAGGGAGAGCCGTCCTTGTCTGCAAAAGACAAGACGGGAAAATTGCTGGCACAGGCTGATACCTTCAGATAGCCACAACTAAATGAAAATGCCCCGCATCATGATGTCGGGGCATTTTCCAGGCAGCGTCCGCCGAGATCAGGAAACATCCTTCCAGTATTCCTTCTTCAGCATCCAAGTCACTGGCACCAGCGCAAAGATCAGGAACAGCAGCACGGCGTAGCCGATCTGTTCGCGTTTGAGCTGGGCAGGTTCACCCATGTAAACCATGTAGTTGACCAGATCCGCCACGCGCTGGTTGTAATCGCTCTGGTCGAATTCACCATTTTCGCCGGTCTTGGTAAGAAGCCCCGGTTTGACCAGCTTGAGCGTGCGTACTTCGTGATCGCCTTCTTTCTTGATCTCCAGCACCTGCTCACCTTGCAGCTCGTAGAGCGCATGCGGCATGCCTACCTTGTCGAACACGGTGTTGTTCCAGCCAGTGGGGCGGGTGCTGTCGCGGTAAAAGCCGCGCAGGTAGGTATAGAGATAGTCGGCGCCTTGGGCTCGGGCAATCACGGATAGGTCGGGCGGCGTGGCGCCGAACCATTCCTTGGCATCCTTGGCCGTCATGGCGCTTTTCATGACATCGCCTACCTTGCCGCCAGCGGGAACCAGATGTTGCGTGATCTGGGCTTCGCTCAGACCGATGTCGGTGAGGCGGTTGTAGCGCATCGAGATGGCTGAATGGCAAGAAAGACAATAGTTGGTGAAGGTCTGCGCACCACGCTGCAATGATTCGACGTTGCGCAGGTCGATCGGGGCCTTGTCAAGATGAACGGTGCCGGCTGCAAGACCGGTAACGCTGGCAGAAGCAAGGAGCAGGGCAAGCAAGGATTTTTTCATGTTGTCGCTCCTCGTCTTACATCGAAACCCGGTCGGGAACCGGCTTGGTCTTGTCGATCTTGGTGTACCACGGCATGGCCAGGAAGAAGGCAAAGTAGATGGCGGTCAGGAAGCGCGCCAGCAATACCGCCCAGTCCACACCACCCACTACCGGTACATTCGATCCGATGGTGCCCCAGATGTTGCCGGGCACGGTGCCCAGGTAGCCGAGAATCAGGAACGAAACGATGAAGATCGCGAGGATGGACTTATAGAGTCCGCCACGCTGGCGGATCGATCGCACCGGGCTGCGGTCCAGCCAGGGCAGCAGGAAAAGGATCATGGTCGCACCACCCATGGCCAGTACGCCCGGCAGTTGTGAGCCAAACAGCGGCGGCACTGCGCGCAGGATCGAGTAGAACGGTGTGAAGTACCACACAGGGGCGATATGGGCCGGGGTCTTGAACGGATCGGCCGGGATGAAGTTGTTGTACTCCAGGAAGTAGCCACCCATGGTTGGCAGGAAGAACAGAATGGTGGCGAACACAACCAGGAAAACGGCCACGCCAAAGATATCCTTCACCGTGTAGTACGGGTGGAACGGAATGCCATCAAGCGGCTTGCCGGATGCATCCTTGTGTTTCTTGATGTCCACGCCATCGGGGTTGTTCGAGCCCACTTCGTGCAGTGCCACCAGGTGCGCGCCGACCAGTGCCAGCAACACCAGCGGCACGGCGATTACGTGCAGCGCAAAGAAGCGGTTGAGTGTGGCGTCCGACACGACGAAATCGCCACGGATGAATACGGAAAGGTCCGGCCCGATGATAGGGATCGAGGCAAACAGGTTCACGATCACCTGTGCGCCCCAGAATGACATCTGGCCCCACGGCAACAGATAGCCCAGGAACGCTTCGGCCATCAGGCACAGGAAAATCATCATGCCAAAGACCCAGATCAATTCGCGCGGTTTCTGGTAGGAGCCGTAGATCAGGCCGCGGAACATGTGCAGGTAGACCACGACGAAGAACATCGATGCGCCGGTCGAGTGCATGTAGCGGATGATCCAGCCGCCATGCACGTCGCGCATGATGTATTCGACCGAGGCAAACGCGACCGAGACATTGGTGCCGGGAATCAGGCTGGCATCCGGCTTGTAGTTCATGGTCAGGAAAATGCCGGTGGTGATCTGGATCACCAGCACCAGCAGGGCGAGCGAACCAAAGTAATACCAGAAGTTGAAATTCTTCGGCGCGTAATATTCGGAAACGTGGGATTTCCAGGTGGCGGTCAGCGGGAAGCGCGCGTCGACCCAGTCCAGAAGCTGTTGTGCTTTCTCGTGCATGATTCGAACCCTCGTTATGCGTCTTCGCCAATCAACAGGCGCGTATCACTGAGATATTTGTGCGGCGGAATGACCAGATTGGTCGGCGCGGGCACCCCGGCGTAGACGCGGCCGGCCAAGTCGAACTTGGAGCCATGGCACGGGCAGTAGAAGCCGCCCAGCCAGTCCGGGCCCAGGTCGGCTGGCGCGAGATCCGGACGGAATGTAGGCGAGCAGCCCAGGTGGGTGCAGACGCCAGTGGCGATCCAGATTTCCGGTTTAATCGAACGAGCCGGGTTTTTGCAGTAATCGGGCTGTTCGCTGGCGCCGGATTGCGGGTCGGCCAATTGACTGTCTAGCTTGGGCAGGCCGGCCAGCATTTCCGGTGTGCGTTTGACGACCCACACCGGTTTGCCGCGCCATTCCACGTTGATCTTCTGGCCTGGCTCCAGTTTGGAAATATCTACTTCCACCGGCGCACCGGCAGCTTTGGCGCGCTCGGATGGGAAGAAACTGGCGATGAACGGCGTGGCCACGCCAGCCACTGCGGCTGCGCCTACCGCGCCAGTTGCCGCAATCAGAAGCCGCCGTCTGTTATTGTCGAGGGGTTGCGTGCTCATACCCTGTATCCCTGTGTGGCGATTATTCTCAGCCTACTTCATCAGGCCAGTGTTTACCGGCCAAATGATAAAGCGCATCAATTAAATTTTTGCGCAGATTGTAACTGAAAGTTGTTCGCAACGAACAGGCATACGGATAAATGTGTCGGCGGGCTTCAGTGCGGCTGACGATGCCCCTGCGGATTGGACGAATTTCGATCGGCGTGAGGTGTGCCGGGCGGAATTCAATCCGGCAACTTGTCTCCTCAGGCCATTTTATCTTGCATACATCTCCAGCTCCTCTTCGAGGTTGTCTCGCAGGCTCTGGGTGATTTCCGTGCTGTTCGTTTTGCCGTCCTGTCGAGTCAGCTGGAATACCTGGGCCGACAGGCGCAGACCGTCTACCGCGGGTGACAGGGAGTAGATCATGCGGGCTTCGGCAGGGGGGTTGGACTTGGGAATGGCAATGCCTACGGTCACGCGATTGCTCTCGCGTGAAATAACCCGCATGCCTTTTTGTGTGCGGTATTTGACGATGGCATCGAGAACCGATTTGGCGTTTTGATTGCGGATGAATACATACGGAATGGCTGTTTCGAGCGGTACTGGTGCGGGTGTCACTGCCGCAGCGGTCGGTTGTGAGGCAGGTGCCACAATATCGGTGGTGGCACAGCCAGCCAGCATGAGCATGGCCAGGCTGGCCAGCGAGGTTCGTTTAAACAGGATTGGGCAGATCGATGTGGACATGTTCAATTCCAAAAGTTTGCGCAAGATGCTCACCCAGCGCCTTGATGCCACAACGCTCCGTGGCATGATGGCCGGCGGCAATGAAACTGACTCCGCTTTCAAGTGCAAGGTGGGTAACGAATTCGGAGGCTTCTCCGGTCAGATAGCAATCTACGTCCAAAGTTGCAGCTTCATGGAAAAAGCTCTGGGCGCCGCCGCTGCACCAGGCGATGCGTTTGATGCGTTTGTTGGCTGCGCCGATAACCAGCGGTGTGCCTCCCAAGGTCATCCGGATGTGGTTGGCAAAGTCCGTCAATGCCATGGGCGTTTCCAGTTCGCCTATCCAGGCTAACTCCTGCTCGCCAAACCGGCCGGTTGCCGTGATACCGAGCAGATGGCCGAGCCTGGCGTTGTTGCCAAGTTCCGGGTGGGCATCCAGCGGCAGATGATAGGCAAACAGATTGATATCCGCCTGCAACAGCTTGGCCAAGCGTATTTTTTTGGTGCGCGTGATGCAGGGGTCTTCGCTTTTCCAGAAGTAACCATGATGAACCAGCAAGGCATCGGCCTGCCGGGTAATGGCGGCATCAATCAGGGCTTGTGATGCGGTCACGCCGCTGACGATCGTGCCGATGGTTCCCCTGCCTTCGACCTGCAAGCCGTTCGGGCTGTAATCACGGAAGCGATCTATGCCGAGCAGTTGTCCGATATAATTTTCCAATTCGCTACGCGTTACCGACATGACGATTTCACTATGAAAAAACTCTGGCTGATTTTCGCACAAACGACAACGGTTGGTCTGGCTGCCTGGTTTCTGGTCACCGTGCTCAAGCCCGATTGGCTGCAGCGTGCGCCGGAGGTGGCGCCGGTCGTATCCGTGCGCGAAAGCACACCGGTTGCATCGGCGGTGCCCGCAACGCAGTCCTACAGTGCCGCGGTCCAGCGCGCCATGCCTGCGGTGGTGAATATCTATACCGCCAAAGAAATCAAGCTGCAGCGCCCGCCCATTTTCAATGATCCGGTATTCCGCCGCTTCTTTGGCGAGCGCTTTGGCGATGAACCGTCACAAAAGGCATCCAGCCTGGGTTCCGGCGTGATCGTTTCGGACAAAGGCTATATCGTCACCAATAACCACGTGGTCGAATCGGCCGATGAAATCGAAGTGGCGCTGGCGGATGGCCGTACAGCGGAGGCCAAAATCATCGGCACCGATCCCGAGACTGATCTGGCCGTTATCCAGATCCAGCTCGATAAATTGCCGGTGATGACCTTTGGTGATGCAGACAAGGCCCAGATCGGTGATGTGGTGCTGGCGATTGGCAATCCGTTTGGTGTCGGGCAAACGGTCACCATGGGCATCATCTCGGCGCTGGGTCGAACCGAGCTGGGTATAAACACCTTTGAAAATTTCATCCAGACCGACGCGGCGATCAATCCCGGCAATTCCGGCGGCGCGCTGATTGATGCCGGTGGTGATCTGCTGGGGATCAATACTGCGATCTACTCGCGTACCGGTGGCTCGCTCGGCATCGGTTTTGCCATTCCCGTGGCGACAGTACGCCAGGTCATGGAGGCGATCATTCGCGACGGTAGTGTTACGCGCGGCTGGCTGGGGGTGGAGGTGCAGGATATTACACCAGAGCTGGCCGCCTCTTTCCGTCTGACGGAGGCGCAAGGAGCGCTGATCGCCGGCGTGGTACGCGGTGGGCCGGCTGATCAGGCCGGACTCAAGCCAGGCGATGTGCTGCTGGCTTTGGGCGGTGTCGAAATTTCGACCTCTTCTGCCATGCTCAATCAGATCGCAGCGATCAAGCCGGGCGAAAATGTGGAAATGCGCGTCATGCGCCGGGGCAAGGAGCTCACCTTGTCGGTGAAAATGGGCAAACGGCCGCGCCTCAATAATCGCTGATGCTGATCAGAAGCAAAACCGCTCTTGTTATAGAGCGGTTTTTTTGTGTCCAGCAATCAGCCGCGACCGATGAACGGCATCTTGGTGGCCATCACGGTCATGAATTGCACGTTGGCTTCCAGCGGTAGCCCGGCCATGTAAAGCACCGAACTGGCTACGTGCGCAACGTCCATCACCGGCTCGACCGCCATGTCGCCGTTGGCCTGCCGCGTACCGGTAGGCATGCGGCGGGTCATGTCGGTGGCGGCATTGCCGATATCGATCTGGCCGCAGGCAATATTGTATTTACGCCCATCCAGTGAAATCGAACGGGTCAGCCCCGTGATGGCATGCTTGGTGGCGGTATAAGGTGCCGAGTTGGGGCGTGGTACATGCGCCGAGATAGATCCGTTATTGATAATGCGCCCGCCTTGTGGCAGCTGTTCCTTCATCAGCCGGAATGCCGCCTGCGCACACAGAAACGCACCGGTCAGGTTCAGATCCACCACGGCTTGCCAGTCATCGACGGAGATGTCCTCGAACGGCACGGCCTGCGCGCTCTTGCCGGCATTGTTGAATAGCACATCCAGTCGACCAAATTGCTGACGGATCTGCTGGAACAATTCATTGACGCTGGCCGGATCACAAACATCGGTCGAAATGGCCAGGGCTTGATTGGCCGTGCAGCCGGATTCAACCACTGTGGCCTGCAATGCATCCAGGCGGCGGCCAGCCAATACGACACGATACCCCGCTTGCAACATGGCAATGGCCACGGCTTTGCCGATGCCGCTGCCGGCACCGGTAACCAGCGCAACTTTGTCTGTCATTTCGCTTCTCCTTTGTGTGGTTCTGGATTGGGTTTGCGTTCGACGTGCAGGCTCTTATATTCCCTGTAGTAGTAACTTTTCCGCAGCAGCCAGATTTTCCTGCTCGCCAAACAACACCAGAACGTCGCCAGCCTGCAGTTCAAAAGAATCAGCGGGGGCTGTGGCGGGCATGTTGCGCCGGCGAATCGCGCGCACTTCGACATCCAGTCCGGCAAGCGGGATATCGCCCAGTCGTTTGCCGATGGCCATGGCACCGACCAGCAAGTGCACGGTATGCAGGCGCGGCTGCGGCCGCTCCGGATCGCCTAGCTCTTCGTTCAGACCGCGGAAGAATCCGCGGAACAGGCTGTAGCGCGCTTCACGCACTTCGCGAATGCGCAGCAATACCTTGTTCAGTGGCACGCCCAGCATCATCAGGGTATGCGAGGCGAGCATCAGACTGCCCTCGAGAATTTCCGCCACGACTTCCGTGGCACCGGCTTGCTTGAGCTTGTCGATGTCGCTGTCATCCTGGGTGCGCACGATCACCGGCAGGTCTGGGCGCAGCAGATGGGCGAGTTCCAGGATTTTCATGGCCGAATGCGTATCGGTATAGGTGATGACGAGTGCCCTGGCACGCATCAGGCCCGCAGCCATCAGTACTTCACGCTTCGAGGCATCGCCATAGACGACGGATTCGCCAG
Organism: Formivibrio sp. oc-25; assembly: GCF_055810895.1. Lineage (NCBI taxonomy): Bacteria > Pseudomonadati > Pseudomonadota > Betaproteobacteria > Neisseriales > Chitinibacteraceae > Formivibrio > Formivibrio sp. oc-25. The sequence continues at coordinate 10,869 of NZ_JBVVOL010000011.1, forward strand.
CCGCCGTGGCTTCGCGGACCTTTTCCGGGTCAAGATCCAGCGCAAAGAACGGGATGTTTTCCTGGGCCAGTAGACGTGCGAGCGATTGCCCGGTACGGCCGTAACCGCACAGCACGACATGGCCCTGGGCCTGCATCGAGCGTACTGCGATTGCATGCAGGTTGGCTGCAAGATTCATCCATTCCGAACTGGCAAGTCGCAAGACCAGCTTGTCACTATGCTGGATGAGGAAGGGCGTGATCAGCATGGACAGCACAATGCCGGCGACGCAGGCTTGCTGCAGCGTGGCATCGACCAGCGTGTACTGAACAGCCAGCGCCAGGATGACGAAGGCGAATTCACCACCCTGACCAAGGGAAAAGCCGGTACGCCAGGCACCGCCTGCCGGAGTGCCGAACAGGCGGGCCAGGCCCGCGATCAGCGCTGCCTTGAGCGGTACCAGAAACAATACCAGCAGCAATACCAGCCACCACTGGGCAACCAGAATCTGGAAGTCCAGGGTCATTCCCACCGTGACAAAAAACAGGCCCAGCAGCAAGTCGCGAAACGGACGGATGTCGTCTTCCACCTGATAGCGGAAGTCTGTTTCCGCGATCAGCATGCCTGCGAGAAAAGCACCCAGTGCCAGCGACAATCCTGCCTGTTCGGTCAGCCAGGCAATCCCGAGCGAAACCAGCAGCAGGTTGAGCATGAACAGTTCGCTGGAGTGCTGCCTGGCAACCAGGTTGAACCAGGGGCGCATCAGGCGTTGGCCCAGATTCAGCAGCACCACCAGTACAAAGACGATCTTGAGGGAGGCGATGCCCAGAGCCATGAACATGGAATCGCTGTAGCGGCTGAGAACCGGCAATACGATCAGCAGCGGCACCACGGCCAAGTCCTGGAACAGCAGGATGCCGATTGCGTTCTGGCCGTGCGGTGAGTTGATTTCGTTGCGCTCCGTCAGGAGCTTGGAGACCATCGCCGTCGAGGACATGGCCAGCGCACCACCCAGCGCCAGTCCGGCAGCCCAGGGTAGATCGGATAGCCAGGCAATCAGCATGACCAGTACCGACACGCTGAAGACCTGCGCCGCGCCCAGGCCGAAAACAATGCGCCGCATGGCCTTGAGCTTGGCCAGGTTGAATTCCAGTCCGAGCGTGAACATCAGGAATACCACGCCATATTCGGCCAGATGGGTGGCAGCATCCGTGGAGGGAACCAGCGCCAGAGTGTGCGGACCAATCAGCATGCCGACCAGCAGATAGCCGAGCATCGCCGGCAGCTTGAAGTGACGGCAGGCCACCACGGCCAGCACGGATGCCATGAGCAGGAGCAGGAGCAGATGAAGCTCGGTCATCGTGTTTTATCTATCGGGCGAAGTCTTGATTATATCCAGCTGCGAACCCATGCGCGCTGGCATATTGCCGTCAATGGTATACTTCGTGCATGAAGAATACTGATCCCCAAAAAATTCTGCAGAATGCGCGGCGCGTTCTGACCGTCGAAGCCGAGGCGATTGTTGCGCTGGCCGAGCAGCTTGATGGTGCATTCCACGAGGCTTGCCTGCTGATAGATGCATGCCGTGGCCGCCTGATCGTGACCGGCATGGGCAAGTCCGGCCATATCGCACGCAAGATCGCAGCGACCATGGCCAGTACTGGTACGCCGGCCTTTTTTGTGCATCCGGGCGAAGCCGCCCATGGTGATCTGGGCATGATTACCAGCCAGGATGTGGTGCTGGCCCTGTCGAATTCCGGTGAAAGCGATGAACTGGTCACGCTGTTGCCGAGCTTGTCGCGCTTGGGCGTGCCGCTGATCGCAATGACTGGCAACCCGCAATCCACGCTGGCGCGCGAGGCTGCCGTGCATCTGTATGCCGGCGTCGAGCAGGAAGCGTGTCCGCTCAACCTGGCCCCCACCGCAAGCACGACGGCGGCGCTGGCATTGGGCGATGCCCTGGCTGTGGCACTGCTGGAGTCACGTGGCTTTGGCAGCGAAGATTTTGCGCTTTCCCATCCCGGCGGCAGTCTCGGGCGCCGTCTGCTGGTTCATGTGCGTGATGTGATGCATGACGGCGAGCGTCTGCCGGTCGTGGGCAGGGATGTAATGCTAAAGGATGCGTTGCTGGAAATGACGCGCAAGGGCTTGGGTATGACCGCAGTGGTCGATGCCGAGGGCGGTTTGTGCGGTGTGTTGACCGACGGCGATTTGCGCCGCGCACTCGATCGCGATATCGATGTACGTGTGGCGGGCGTGGCAGAAGTCATGACCCCCAATCCGGTGACCATCGATGCATCACGCTTGGCGGCAGAAGCTGCACAGATCATGGAAACCCGGCGCATCAACGGCTTGCTGGTGCTCGATGGCAAAAAACTGGCGGGAGCGTTGAACATGCATGACTTGCTGCGTGCACGGGTTGTTTAAAAGAACAGGAATGACGGGAATGAACGAAAAAGCCAAGGCTGTCCGCATGATGATTTTCGATGTGGATGGCGTGATGACAGATGGCAGCCTGCACTATTCCGATTCCGGCGAAGAGATCAAGGTATTCAATTCGCGTGATGGCCATGGCCTCAAGGCGCTCAAGGCCTCCGGCGTGAAGTTGGCCATCATTACCGGACGGACCTCGCGTGCGCTGGAGCGACGCGCCAACCAGTTTGCAGTCGACTATCTCTATCAGGGCGTTGAAGACAAACTGGCTGTTTTCAACGAGATTTTGCAGGATGCCGGACTGACGCCTGCTGATTGTGGCTATATGGGCGATGATGTGGTGGATCTACCCGTGATGCGACGCGTGGCCTTTGCGGTGGCGGTGTCGGATGCGCCGGAGCTGGTGCGTCTGAATGCCCACTATGTGACCGGTTTGCCAGGTGGGCGCGGGGCCGTGCGCGAAGTCTGCGATCTGGTCATGCAGGCCCAGGGTACACTGGAGCCGATGCTGGCTCATTATCTGCGTTGAGCATGGCGATGACCGCACGTCTGACGCGCTGGATGCCGATTCTGCTGGCTGCCCTGCTAGGAGGGCTGATCTGGCTGTTGAATCGCGCCACGGATTTGCCGGAAGCCGTGCGGGCCAGTGTGCCCACCCGGCCGGATCTGCTTGCCGAATCGGTGCGTGTGCAGCGTTTTGACGAGCAAGGCAATCTGGTGTCGGTATTGACTGCGACGCAAGCCAGGCATCTGCCGCAGGACGACACCATGTTTTTCGAACAGCCGCAGCTGGAGCAGACCAAACCGGGTCAGCCCAAGCTGAGGCTGACTGGCGAGCAAGCCAAAGCCATCAATCGTGCAACCGAAGTCTGGTTTTACGGTGCGGTGGAAATGCGTCGCGAGCCGGATGGCCGCAATGCCGAATTGGTCATCCGTACCCGTGACATGTACGTCGATACCCAAAAACAGATTGCACGCTCCAGTGCGCCAGTCGCTGCGGACATGGGGGCGCATCGTGCCCGTGCCGTGGGCTTTGTGGCAAACAACCGCGAAGAATCGCTGGAACTTCTTTCCCAAGTGAGCATGACTTATGTTCCGAACAAACGTAATGATGGCGCTCGCCGCAGCGTGCAGCCTTAGTCTTCCCGCCATGGCCGAACAGGCAGACCGCGAGAAGCCGATGAATATCACGGCAGACCACTGTGATTTCGACCAGAAAACCATGAAAAGCATCTGTACCAGCAATGTGGTGGTGGTGCAGGGGTCGATGACGATTCGCGCCGACAAGCTGGTGATCAGCCAGGATGCCGAGGGCAATCAGTTCGCGCAAGGTGAGGGCAAGCCGGTACGGTTTCGCCAAAAGCTCGACAAGAGCCCGGATTGGCTGGAAGCCGAATCACTCAGATTCGATTACGACGGCAAAAAGGGTTTCCTGCAGCTGTTCGACAAGGCGTGGGTACGCAAGAATCAGGATGTGGTGGTGGGCGACCATATCACTTATGACCTGAATTCCGAGCTGTATCAGGTCAAAAGCAATCCGGGCGGTCGTGTGAACATTACGATTACCCCGAAAAAGAAAGAAACGACAGACGGGAAGGCTGCGCAATGAGTGTGCTCAAGGCCGAACATCTGAGCAAAGCCTACCGCAAGCGTACCGTGGTGCGAGATGTCTCGCTGGAAATTGCCTGCGGCGAGGTTGTCGGCCTGTTGGGGCCCAATGGCGCGGGTAAGACCACCAGTTTCTACATGATTCTGGGGCTTGTGGCACTTGATGGCGGCAAGATCGAGCTCGATGGCGTGGATATCACCCGCCAGCCCATTCACAAGCGCGCCCGTTTGGGGTTGGGATACTTGCCGCAGGAAGCCTCGATCTTTCGCAAGATGACGGTCGCCGAGAATATTCGGGCAGTGCTGGAGTTGCAGGAGATCGAGCCGGAAGAAGTTGAAACGCGCCTGGATGATCTGTTGCACGACCTGCATATCGGACATCTGCGTGACAGCAACGCCTTGGCCCTATCGGGCGGCGAGCGCCGCCGTGCCGAAATAGCCCGTGCCCTGGCCGCCAGTCCGCGCTTCATCTTGCTGGATGAGCCATTTGCCGGTGTGGATCCGATTGCCGTGATGGATATCCAGCGCATCGTGCGCTTCCTGAAAGAGCGCGGGATTGGTGTGTTGATCACCGACCACAATGTTCGCGAAACACTTGGAATTTGCGATCGGGCTTACATTATTTCCAGCGGTGAAGTCATCGCGTCCGGCTCGCCGGATGATATTGTCAACAATGAAAGTGTGCGCAAGGTCTACCTTGGCGAACACTTCAGAATGTAAGCAGTAATGAAACAATCCCTGCAATTGCGCATTGCGCAGCAGCTCAATCTGACGCCACAACTGGCGCAATCGATCAAGTTGCTGCAACTCTCTACCCTTGATTTCCAGCAGGAAATCGAGCGCTTCCTCGCGGAAAACCCACTGCTCGAGCGAGAGGAGGGGGCGGCGGACAGGGAGCATGAATCCACCCAGAGCGATACGCCTGCTGCGGAATCCGAGCGCGAAGCGCCGGAAATGGAAGCGGGTGAGTTGCGCTGGGATGATGTGCGCAGCGGTAACAGTCGCAGTGATGATGACGAAAATGATCCTGCGCTCAATGTGGCACAAAGCCTGAGCTTGCGTGAACACCTGATTGCCCAGGCCGGCCTGTTGCCACTGGCGCCGCGCGAACGGGCTTTGCTTGAACTCCTGATCGATGCACTGGATGATGATGGCCTGCTGACGCAGCAGCTTGAGGAAATCCTGTCGCAGGTGCCGCTGGATGTACGCGAGGAAATGGAAATTGACGAGGACGATCTCGCCATTGCCTTGGCCTATCTGCAACAGCTTGAACCCATCGGCGTGGGTGCGCGCGATTTGTCCGAATGCCTGCGGTTGCAGTTGTTGCAGCAACCGCAAAGCCCAGCCAGGCAGTTGGCGCTTGATATCGTGCGCGATCATCTCGATTTATTGGCTGCGCGCGACTACACTAGAATCAAAAGGCAGCTGCAATGTGGTGATGAATGCCTGAGGGAGGCACAAACCTTGATCACGGGGCTCAACCCCCGTCCCGGTGCGGATTGGTCCGCAGACTCCCCGCGTTATGTCGTCCCTGATGTGATCGTTGATTGTTATCGTGGTGCCTGGCGCGTGCGGTTGAACGAGTCCGCGATGCCCAAGCTGCGAGTGAACGAGATGTATGCCCGTATCCTGCAACAGGAAAGCGGCGCAGGATTGGCGACACAGCTGCAGGAAGCTCGCTGGCTGCTCAAGAGTGTAGAACAGCGCGGGCAGACCATCCTGCGGGTGGGTCAGGCAATCGTAGAGCGGCAACGGGCTTTTTTTGAACATGGCGAAGAAGCAATGCGGCCGCTGGTGCTGCGCGATATCGCCGAACAGCTGGGCTTGCATGAATCAACGGTTTCGCGGGTGACGACCCAGAAGTTCATGCTCTCGCCGCGCGGTTTGCTGGAGTTCAAGTATTTCTTCGGCAGCCACGTTGAAACCGAAGCGGGCGGAGAGTGTTCGGCGACGGCAATCAAGGCGCTGATAAAGAAACTGGTCCAGAATGAAAACAAGAACAAGCCCCTGTCCGATGGGGCGATAGGTGAAGAACTCGCAAAGCAAGGGATCGTGATTGCGCGACGAACCGTTGCCAAATACCGGGAGGCATTGCTGATTCCTCCCGTCAACCAGCGCAAGAGCTTGTAAGTACAAGGCCTTGTCAGGCTTATCATAAGGAGACGTACCATGAACCTCAACATTAGCGGCCATCATGTGGAAGTAACCCCGGCGATCCGTGACTACGTCATTGCCAAGCTCGAACGCGTGACGCGTCACTTTGATAACGTCATCGATGTGGGCGTGATCATCTCCGTGGACAAGTTGCAGCAAAAAGTTGAGGCTACCGTGCATGTGCGCGGCAAGGATATTCATGTCGAGTCGATCGATGCGGACATGTATGCGGCCATTGATTTGCTGGCCGACAAGCTTGATCGCCAGATCGTCAAGCACAAGGAGAAAATCCAGAATCACCGTAATGAGAGCATGAAGCATCAAGAAGTTGCTGAATAATCCAGCAGCGGGCAAGGTACGGGAACGCCGCGAGTCGTTCCCGTTTTTCTTTGCGTTACAATATCTAACATTTGAACCTGATCCATTCCAGCCATGAGCCTGATCAACAAGATCCTCCCGTCCAGCAATATTTTCCTGGATTTGGAGGTCGGCAGTAAAAAACGCGTGTTCGAACACGTCGGCATTCTGTTTGAGAACAGCCACGGTATTGCGCGCAGCGTGATTTTCGACAGCCTGTTTGCCCGGGAAAAACTGGGCTCGACCGGTCTTGGTCAGGGTGTGGCCATTCCGCACGGGCGCATCAAGGGGCTGAAAGAGGCAACGGGCGCCTTTGTCCGGCTCAAGGAGCCGATTCCGTTCGATGCACCGGATGGCAAGCCGGTTTCGCTGATTTTTGTGATGTTGGCTCCGGCCAACGCCACGGATCTGCATCTGCAAATTCTCTCGGAACTGGCACAACTTTTTTCCGACAAACAGATGCGGGATCAATTGCTGGCTGTGAGTGATGCCGGTGAAGCATGGAAACTGATCTCCACGTGGGAACCTTATGCCGCAGATTACAGTTAGGCAGCTATTTATCGATAACGCCGAGAAGCTGCGGCTAACCTGGGTGGCGGGCCAATCCGGCGCCAACAACCTGCTCTCCAATGACGCATCAGAACAGAAACCGTTGCTGTCTCTGGTGGGCCATCTGAATTTTGTCCACCCCAATCGGATTCAGGTGCTCGGCGTGGCCGAGATCGCCTACCTGGCCGGCCTTTCGCCCGAGTCGCAACAGGAAGGGATGAACCGCCTGTTCGCTAACGACATGGCCGCCATGATCGTGGCCAATGGCCAGCAGGTGCCGGATGTTCTCAAGGATGCAGCGGAACGGCATCATGTACCGCTGCTGACCTCGCCGGAATTGTCGCCCTACCTGATGGAGGTTTTGCGCTTCTATCTTTCCAAGGCACTGGCGGTTTCCACCCATCTGCACGGCGTATTCCTGGATGTGCTGGAAATGGGCGTGCTGGTGACGGGCGAATCAGCCATGGGCAAGAGCGAGCTGGCGCTGGAATTGATCTCGCGGGGTCATGGTCTGGTTGCTGATGATGTGGTCGAGGTCTATCGCACCAATCCGGAAACGCTGGAAGGCCGTTGCCCGCCGATGCTGCGTGATTTTCTGGAAGTGCGGGGTATCGGGGTGCTCAATATTCGCTCGATTTTTGGCGAAACCGCAGTGCGTCCACGCAAGAATCTGCGTCTGATCATCCATCTGGCCAAGGCCAGCGGTGAAACCCTGGCACCGATCGATCGCCTGGAAATGCAGGCCGCAACCCAGGAAATTCTGGGCGTGCAGGTACGTAAACTGGTGATTCCGGTGGCTGCCGGCCGTAACCTCGCGGTGCTGGTGGAGGCTGCTGTACGTAACTATATCCTGCAACTACGTGGCATCGATTCGACGCGCGAGTTCATCGAGCGCCACCAGAAATTCATGGAAATGGGTGAATGAACACCGGGCAGCAGGTCGTGCTGGTTTCCGGGCTTTCCGGCGCCGGCAAGAGTGTGGCGCTGAAATCACTGGAAGATCTGGGTTATTACTGTCTCGATAACCTGCCTGCACCCTTGTTGACCCAGGCAGCCTCGCTACTGGATCGCGACGGTTATCCCAAGCTGGCTATCAGCGTTGATGCACGTAGTGCCCATAACTTGTCTTCCCTGCCGCAACAGATCGAAGTGCTGCGCTCAAGCGGACGTGACTTTCGTCTGTTGTATCTGGAAGCGCAGGACGAAACCCTGATCAGGCGTTATTCGGAAACCCGCCGCAGCCACCCGCTTTCTCAGGGCACCCTGACGATCAGCGAGTGCATACAGCTGGAGCGCCAGATTCTGGGTGAGATTCGCGAGGTCGGGCATGTGATCGACACCACCGGCCTGAGTGCGCGCCAATTGCATCGCTGGATACGCGAGGTGGTAGCACTGGATCGTTCGCGCCTGACCGTGATTTTTGAATCATTCGGGTTCAAGCATGGCTTGGCGCTGGATGCCGATTTCGCTTTCGATGCACGTTGCCTGCCCAATCCCTTTTATGAAATTCCTCTGCGGCCGCTGACCGGGCTCGATGCGCCCGTGATCGAATTCTTGCAATCCCATTCGCAGGTGGGCTTGTTCGGCGAGGATATCCGGACTTTGCTGGAACGCTGGTTGCCCATCTTCGAGCAGGACCAGCGCAGCTATGTCACGGTGGCGATTGGCTGTACCGGTGGGCAGCATCGCTCCGTTTATCTTGCCGAACAACTCGGGCGTCATTTCCAGACGCGCTGGCAGGTGTTGGTACGCCATCGCGAGCTGGCGCAAATTTCGCATGCACAAACCGGTGAATCCCACCCCGGCTGACTGGCAGCCAGGTCACTGGCGCGGCTGGCTGGGCTTGCTGCGGCCGGGAGACTGGCTGGTATTGATACTGGCTAGCCTGTTGGTTGTCGCATTGATTCCGCTGGCGTGGCAACACGACCGGGCAGCGCGTGTGCGCATCTATCAGGATGGCAAACTGTTTGGCGAATATGATCTTGATGCGCCGCGCATTGTTGAAGCACATGGACCGCTCGGTGCCACGGTGGTCGAGATCAATAATGGCCAGGTGCGCATTGCCAGGGATCCCAGTCCACGGCAGTATTGTGTCAAGGCCGGCTGGTTGTCTGCGGCTGGCCAGACAGCCATTTGCCTGCCTAACCGGACCAGTATTACGCTGGTGGGTACCCAGCCCCTGCCTTATGACAGTCTGAACTATTAGGCTCTGTTGACATTTGATTAATTTTTACGCGGCTGGGGTATTTTGCTCCAGTACAAGGCATTTCCCAGGCCGCGGTACGGGTACCGCAAGTGGGAAATAACGCCGTAATGGAGCAAAAGACCCAGCCGCCCGAAGGGCAAGTCCGCCAATCTTGCCGGATGCGTTGTCGCCAATGCTCGCAATACACCAGTATTGCTTGCGCTTGGCTTCTCGTCCCGGCAAGTTGGCGGGCTTGCGTAAAAGGCAATCAAACGTCAACAGAGCCTATGTTCTGCACAATCCAGCTGGCATGGCGTTTGTTCATGTGGTTGGATGTTCGTTCCGATATTTTTCCAGGTCAGCCATCAATGTCTGGATTTGCTCGCTGAGCACGGGGAGCTGATGGTAGTGTGTCCACAGGCTATCCTCGACAATGTCGTGAATCTGGCTTCCGACTTCGCTGATGATGCGTTTTTTCCTGGCAAGCGTCTTGGCAATGTCCGGATTGGTCATGATCATATCCTGCGTTGATGAATATTTAAATTTCCAGCAAGATCCATGCCGAAAATGTAATCATTTTGATAGGTATGTGTGAAAACAGCGAAGTGACTCCCAACCGAACCGATGTGGTCCGGATCAAGGCTGGTGCGGAAGATTTGCGCATTGCGCGACTGGCTGCGCTGGCGATCGTGCTGGCTGTTGCAGAGGCTGGCATTCCATCGCCCATTCCGGGGATCAAGCCCGGGTTGGCCAATATTGTCACGCTGCTGGCACTGGAGCGACTGGGCTGGCATGCCGCCGTATGGGTGACCTTGCTGCGAGTTCTGGGCGCCGGAATTGCACTGGGTGGCGTGTTCTCTCCCGGATTCGCCATGAGCCTGACGGGAGCCATGACCAGCTTGCTGGTGCTGGCTGCGGCATGCAGGTTGCCCAGACGCTGGTTTGGCCTGGTAACCATTTCGGTACTGGCGGCCTTTGCGCACATTGGCGGGCAACTGCTGCTCGCGCGGCTATGGCTGATTCCGCATAATGGCTTGATCTATCTGCTGCCCGTGTTTGCCGTGGCTGCTTTGGTGTTTGGCCTTGTAAATGGATTGATTGCGGCCCGATTGCTGGCCGGAGGAAAAACAACATGAAAACCATTACTGTGGCGTTCACCGGTGCATCAGGTCTGCCTTACGGCCTGCGCCTGCTGGAGTGCCTGTTGGCGTCTGGCTGCAAGGTTCATCTGCTGTATACCCAGGCCGCACAAATTGTTGCCCGGCAGGAGTTGGGTGAAACCTGGCCATCCAGACCGGCTGAGCTGGCCAATCAGTTGCGGATGCGCTATGCCGTGGCAGATGAAAAGCAGTTGCAGGTATGGGGCCAGCAGGAGTGGTTTGCGCCGATGGCATCCGGCTCGAATCCTGGAGATGGCATGGTGGTGTGTCCCTGTACCATGGGGGCATTGGCGGCGATCGCAGGGGGTATGTCGGAAAACCTGCTGGAGCGTGCGGCTGACGTGATGATCAAGGAGGGCAAGAAGCTCGTGATCGTGCCGCGCGAAGCGCCATTTTCAGTGATTCATCTGGAAAACATGCTCAAGCTGGCGCGCTTGGGTGTGGTGATTCTGCCGCCAAATCCGGCGTTTTATCACCATCCCCAATCGATTGCGGATCTGGTCGACTTCGTCGTGGCGCGGATCCTTGACCAGTTGGGCGTGCCGCATCGCTTGATGCAGCGCTGGGGCGATGATGGTACGTCAAGTGTTTATGTGTAGTTGGCGCAGGCTTTCCCGGCGATAAAGCCAATACAGCAGACTGGAAAGGGCTGCCAGCGCGAGCAGCAATGATTGCCAGAATCCGGCCGCTCCCTGATGGTGGTGAAATGCCAAGGTATAGCCCAGTGGCAATCCCAGAATCCAGAATGCACCGATAAAGATTAACAGTGGCCATTGGGTGATCTTATAGCCGCGCAAAATTCCGGCAATGATGACCTGAGTGGCATCCCCCAGCTGGAATATGGCGGCATAGAGCAAGAGCTGGCCTGCCACAGCGCGTACGCTGGCATCGTCGCTATAGAGCGCGGTGATGGGTTGGCGCAATCCGCTGATGAGCGCGGCGGAGAACAACGCATACACAATGCCCAGGGCAATGCCGTTGTTGCCGATCTTGCGCGCCAGGTCAGCCCGGCCTGCACCTAGTGACTGTCCCACGCGTACGGTCAGGGCATGGCTGAGGCCGGAAGGGATCATGAAGACCAGGCTGGTGAAGTTGAGTGCGATCTGGTGGGCTGCAACCGGCACCGTGCCCAGTCTGGCGATCAGCAGCGCTACCAGGCTGAAAGCACTGATCTCGACCAGAAACACAAAACCGATGGGCAAGCCCAGGTGCCAGAGTTGCTTTTGCCGCGACCAATCCCATGGGCGCCAGTTTGCGAGCGGCATTGTCCGCCGGTAGCAAGGTGTCAGACGAATCCACAGTGCGAGCATGATGGCGCTGATCCACATGCAGATTGCCGTAGCGTAACCGCAGCCCACGCCACCCAGTTCCGGGAAGCCGAATTTGCCGTAGATCAGTATCCAATTGACCGGGATGTTGAGTGTCAGGCCAAACAGTGCAATGAACATCATCGGCCGGGTTTGATTCAGGCTGGCGCTGTAACCGGCCAGTACCCGATGGATCGCCAGTGCCGGCAAGCCCCAGACCACGGCACGCAAAAAACTGCCGGCTTTTTCTGCGCTTTCCGGCTCTAGTCCGGAAAGATGAAAGTAGGGGGCCACCAGCCAGCCGATGGCAATGCCGCAGACTGCAAAAAACAGGTTCTGCCATAAACCTTGCTGCACGATGCCAGGGATTTCATCAAGCGTATCGGCACCCACGCAATGCGCCACCAGCGGATTGACTGCCAGGGTGAAACCGATCAATGTCAGCATCAGTGCAATCCAAACCGATCCACCGACCGAAATCGCGGCCAGATCAAGCGCCGAGTAGTGCCCTGCCATGGTGGCATCGACAAAGCCGGTGCCCACCTGTGCCAATTGCGTGACCATGATCGGCCAAGCGAGCGCGAGTGTGGCGCGTGCGTCGGACAGGCGCGGGTTCATCTGCAACTCCGTATTGGGCAAGGTGCTGATTGTACCGGCAATGCCATGTGCTTTTGCAGGCAGAAAAAAGCCGGCGTCACTCGGACGCCGGCTTGGGTTGAATGCCCGGATGTTCAGATCCGGTATTGCGCGACCGTATCCTTGATCTGGTGTGCCATGCCGGCCATACGGTCAATCGAGGCAGCAGAGTTGTCGGCCGAGGCAGAGTTTTCTTCGGCCATCTGGGCGATTTTTTCCACCTGCCCGGCGATGGTTTCGCTAGCCTGTGATTGTTCACGAATCGACTCGGAAATTTCCATGACCACTTCGGCAACCTTGCGGGCGCTGGACTGGATTTCCTGAATGGCATCACCGGCGATACGTGCCTTTTCAACACCTTGCTCAACTTCCATTACGGCATCACCCATGCCATCGACGGCCTGTTGTGCGCCTTGCTGCATGCGCTGGATCAGTGCGGTGATTTCCTGGGTCGAGTTGGCGGTGCGCTCTGCCAGCTTGCGCACTTCATCGGCAACCACGGCAAAACCGCGCCCCTGTTCGCCGGCGCGGGCGGCTTCGATGGCGGCATTCAGTGCGAGCAGGTTAGTCTGTTCGGCCACATCCTTGATCATGTTGACCACGGTGGAGATGTTCTCGCTATCCTTGCGCAAGCCGCTGATACGTTGCGAAGCAGCCTGAACCTTGCCCGAAATGGTCTGGATGTTGTCGACCGTGCCCAGAATGATCTGCGCGCCCCGGCTGGCAGTCTCTTCCGAATCGTGTGTCAGCTGGCTGGCCTCGCGTGCACGGTCTGCAACCACGTTGATGCTGACGGTGACTTGTTCCACTGCGGCGGCCATGCTGGATGCTGCATCACTTTGCACGCGCGAGGTCTGGGCGATTTCGCCGGCCATCTGGGCAACTTCCTTGGCGTTGTTGCCCAGTGCGGCTACGTTGGATTGAACTTCGCGGAAGCTGGAGCGCAGCTTTTCCTGCAATGCGTTGTATGCGGTGAGTGCCTGGCCAATTTCATCCTTGCCCTTGACCGGAATATCCTGAGTGAAATCAAGATTGTCGGCCGTATGCGTCAGTGAACGCTGCATGGACTTCATCGGGCCGGCAATCGAGCGTGCGATCAGCGTACCAACGATGCCCGTGACCAGAATGCCGGTCAGCGCGGCGGCAATGGTCAGAATCAGCGTCAGTCGTGCCGCACTTTCTGCGGCCTTTGATGCGGCTTCGGTGCCTTCCACGCTAGCCTTTACCAGCTTGTCGAAAACGGCTTCCAGTTCCTTGTGGATAGGCAGAATCTGCGTGCCCATCACTTCCAGGGCCATGGGTACCTCGCCCAGCTTGGAAAGGTTTTTAACTTGATGAATCTTGGCCAAATATGATGCCATTTTCATTTTGGCTTCTGTCAGCACCGCCTGAATACCCTCGTCGGTGATGCTGGCCTCATAACTGGTAATGCCTTTGAATACTTTGTCCTGCAGTGCGGCCAGCCGCTTCTCGACTTCGGCGGATTGGGTCGCATCACTGGTCGATGCCAGTTCATAGGTGGTGCCATGCATTTGCATGTACTGTGCCCGGATATCACCCAGCATCATTACCTGCGGGAAAGAATTATGGGCGATGCTGTCGATGGTTTTCTTGAGTTGATTCAACCCATAAAACGTCATTCCGAACGAGATGCCAAAGGTAATGACTACCAGGATGACCAGAATCCAGATGCGCAAGTTGATGGTCAGTGAAAGGCGTGGTGCCGTTTTTTTGGCCATTTTTGAAGGACTCCTCTTCTCCGTAGTAATGATCCGGCATTGATCTGGCTGCGGCATGGCTGCGGCATTTCCAGGAACTGTCCGGGCTGGGTTTCTGTAATTTTGATCCGCTTGTTTGATTTTTGGGTGCCGAGGCTAAGCGTGATCAAATATAAGAAAAAGCTTAATCAAATGGGATATTACTTGCTTTTACCTGAAAGATCACTCGGTGGTCGGACCAATTCGCATGAATCCAACAGCAGGGTGACCGGCCCATCATTAATCAGGTGGACCTGCATGTCGGCACCAAAGATACCGCAGGCCACCGCTTTTCCAAATTGCCTGGACAACTCCACAGCAAACTGCTCGAAGAGTGGGCGCGAAATATCGGCGCGTGCCGCTCGTGACCACGAGGGGCGGTTTCCTTTGGTGCAGTCGCCGAACAGGGTGAACTGCGAGACCGCCAGAATATCGCCACCTTGTTCCAGAATGCTGCGGTTCATCACGCCATTTTCATCCGCGAAAATACGCAGCTTCAACAGCTTGTCCGCCATCTTTGCCAGATCGGTCTGGATATCGGCTTGCTCAAAACCGACCAGCAACAGTAAGCCCGGCCCGATTGCGCCGATAACATTGTTATCGACCTCAACCCGGGCTTCTTTAACCCGTTGCAATAATATGCGCATTGCAATCCTTTTGCGTTTTCTCGCCAAGCTGAGGATTTTTCAGTATTCTCAAAGCTTTCGCAACGTGGTATTCGGGAAGGAACAGCAATGAAGAAAGTAGGCCTCGTCGGCTGGCGCGGCATGGTGGGCTCGGTGCTCATGCAGCGTATGCAGGAAGAAAACGATTTCGCGCTTATCGAGCCAACCTTTTTCACGACTTCGCAAGCCGGGCAGAAAGCGCCGGACTTCGGCAAGGATGCCGGCACTTTGAAAGATGCCAGCAGTGTTGCCGAGCTGTCGGCCATGGACGTCATTATTTCTTGCCAGGGCGGCGACTACACGACCGAAATCTTCCCGAAGTTGCGCGCTGCGGGCTGGAATGGCTACTGGATTGATGCGGCTTCCACGCTGCGCATGGAAGACGATGCCGTGATCATCCTTGATCCGGTCAATCGCGACGTTATCGATGCCGCGCTCGCAAAGGGCGTGAAGAACTTCATTGGTGGTAACTGTACCAACTCGATCATGCTGATGGGCGTGGGCCAGTTGTTCAAGGAAGGTCTGGTCGAGTGGGTTAGCTCAATGACCTACCAGGCGGCCAGTGGCGCAGGTGCCAACAACATGCGTGAACTCCTGAAAGGCATGGGTGCGATCCACAAGACGGTGGAAGCCGAACTGGCCACGCCGTCTTCTGCGATTCTGGACATCGACCGCAAGGTGGCGAAGGCCATCCGCGAAGACGTGCCGACCGAATTCTTCCCGGCACCGTTGGCGGGTAGTCTGATTCCGTGGATCGACAAGCAGCTCGATAACGGCCAATCCAAGGAGGAGTGGAAAGGCCAGGCCGAAGTCAACAAGATTCTCGGCAATGCCGAGACCGTGCCGGTTGATGGCTTGTGCGTACGCATCGGCGCGATGCGCTGCCACAGCCTTGCGCTGACCATGAAGCTCAAGAAAGATCTGCCGCTGACTGAAATTGAAAAACTGATCCAGTCCGGTAATGAATGGGTGAAGTGGGTGCCGAACGAGCGCAGTATCACCGAGAAGGAACTGACTCCGGTTACCATCACCGGCACGCTCAAGGTCGGTGTCGGTCGTGTGCGCAAGCTCAATATGGGCCCGGAATACATTAGCGCCTTTGTCTGTGGTGACCAGCTTCTGTGGGGCGCGGCCGAACCGCTGCGCCGCATGCTGCGCATCCTGCTGTAAATCTGTTGATGTATGCAAACCCTCGCCTTGTGTGAGGGTTTTTGCTGGGCTTTAAATTCCAAATTGATCTAAAGAAATATCATTCAATAAGATTGGGGAATACCAGTATTGCCCGCTGGCGGATTTGACCGCACTATTTCGGCTCATTCAAAAGGCATGCCAAACCGTGATCAAGCTGGAGTCACTGCAAAAAACCTATCGCACCGCGCAGCGCGATGTTGTTGCGTTGCGAGATGTCAGCCTAGAAATTGCTGCCGGAGAAATATTCGGCGTCATCGGTCATTCCGGTGCGGGCAAATCCACATTGATTCGTCTCCTCAATCGTCTGGAAACGCCGGATCAAGGCCGGGTAGTCATTGATGATACGGACGTGCTGGAACTGGATGATGCGGGCTTGCGCGCTTTCCGGCAGCAAGTTGGCATGATTTTCCAGCATTTCAATCTGCTTTCCTCCAAAACCGTGGCCGAGAATGTAGCCTTTCCGCTCAAAATCGCGGGTGGAAAAAACGATGCCGAAATTCGTGCACGCGTGGTGGAAATGCTGGAGCTGGTCGGACTGGCGGATCAGGGTGACAAGTATCCGGCGCAGTTGTCTGGCGGGCAAAAGCAACGCGTGGGCATAGCGCGGGCGCTTGCCAACCGGCCTCGGCTGCTGTTGTGCGATGAAGCAACCAGCGCACTCGATCCGCAAACCACGCAATCCATCCTGCAGCTTTTGCTTGATATCAACCAGCGCCTGGGTCTGACCATTGTGCTGATTACGCATGAAATGGATGTAATTCGCTCGATTTGTGATCGCGTGGCCGTGCTTGATGGCGGCCGTATTGTGGAATCCGGTCCGGTGACGCAGGTGTTTCTGCACCCGCAGCATCCGACCACATGCCGCTTCGTGCAAGAGGCCGAGCATATCGACGAGAGCTCGCAGACCGATGATTTTGCCCACGTGGCTGGCAGAATCGTGCGCCTGACTTTCATTGGCGACGCAACCTACGAGGCGGCGCTGAGCCGGGTTATTCGTCAGCATGCGCTGGAGTTCAGCATCCTGGCGGGCCGCATTGAGCGCATCAAGCATACGCCGTGTGGACAGCTGATGCTGGCGTTCACAGGTGAGGCAACGGATATCGATGCCGCACTGGCTGAGCTTTCCCGCCAGAACGTGACTGTGGAGGTATTGCGCTGATGGAAATGTTTGCCAATATCGATTGGGCCGAGATTGGCCTGGCCTCGCTGGATACGCTGGCCATGCTGGGTGGATCCTTGTTGTTCACCATGTTGCTGGGGTTGCCTCTCGGCATTCTGCTGTTTCTGACCGGGCCGCGTCAGCTATTGGCGCAGCCGCTGTTGTATGCCGCACTTTCCTTCGTGGTGAATGTGCTGCGTTCCGTACCGTTCGTGATCCTGTTGATCGTGATGATTCCATTCACTGTGCTGCTGGTGGGAACCTCGCTGGGCGTGGGGGGGGCGATACCGCCTCTGGTGGTGGGAGCTACGCCATTTTTTGCCCGGTTGGTGGAAACTGCCTTGCGGGAAGTTGATCGCGGCATCATCGAAGCGAGCCAGGCCATGGGGGCAACCACCCGCCAGATCGTGCTGGGCGCGCTGCTGCCCGAAGCACTGCCGGGCTTGCTGGCAGCATGTACGGTTACCGCCATCACACTGGTTTCCTATGCTGCCATGTCGGGGGTGATCGGTGGCGGAGGTCTGGGTGACTTGGCTATCCGTTTTGGATACCAGCGTTTCCAGACCGATGTGATGGTCGTAACCGTGTTGTTGCTGCTGATCCTGGTGCAGGTGCTGCAGATGATTGGCGATCGGCTGGTGATCAAATTCAGTCGTAAATGATCCACAAGGTACATGCGTACCTGTTCGTTATTAAAAAGGAGATGACAATGAAAGCACTGTTGACTGCTGCTTTGGCGGCCCTGGCACTGAATGTTCATGCCGCAGATAAATTGAGTGTTGGTGCAACGGCTGTGCCACATGCCGAACTCTTGGAATTGGTTAAGCCAATGCTGGCCAAGCAAGGCGTTGAACTGGATATCAAGGTATTTACCGATTACGTGCAGCCAAACGTGCAAGTGGCTGAAAAGCGGCTGGACGCTAATTTCTTCCAGCACAAACCTTATCTGGACGAGTTCAACAAGGGCAAGGGTACCAGCCTCGTATCCGTGGCCGGTGTGCATGTTGAACCGTTTGGTGCTTACAGTCAGAAGGTGAAAAAACTGACCGACTTGAAGGAGGGTGCAACGGTTGCAATTCCGAATGATGCCACCAATGGCGGCCGTGCCTTGCTGCTGCTGGCCAAGGCTGGTGTGGTTACACTCAAGGATGCCAACAATATCCTGGTGACGCCGAAGGATATAGCCAGCAACCCGAAAAAGTTGAAATTCCGCGAGCTGGAAGCTGCCACGTTGCCGCGTATTCTTAATCAGGTCGATCTGGCCCTGATCAATACCAATTACGCGCTGGAGGCCAAACTCAATCCGGCCAAGGATGCGCTGGTGATCGAGGGTGGCGAATCGCCGTATGTGAACATTCTGGTCAGCCGCGCCGACAACAAGGATGCTCCGGCCATGAAGAAGCTGGCTGCTGCACTGACTTCTCCGGATGTGAAGAAATTCATCCAGGATAAATACAAGGGTGCGGTGGTTCCTGCATTTTGATTGCCAGCGTCGGGTGGTTGCAGGTATCTTCTCCCCACGCGTTGATCATGCCCGGCAGTCGTTGTTGGCTGTGCAGCATGGATAACATGGTTTAACGCTTGTGTTGAATTGGAGTCGCTCGGTGCTACAATTTAACCGGGGAGAGTCATTAACGCGGAGGCATGCCATGTGGGGTATTTCATCCAGCCTGACCAGTGGCTTTAATAAGGCGGCGCTAGCCTATGCCGGTATGGTTGCCCTGACTGATGTCGCCTCTGCCGTAGGCAAGGGGGTCGCCAATGCCATTGAGGCTGTCATGCCTTCCGGTAGCTACAACAACCCCTCGCATCTGGGTAACAAGATCGATACCCGCGCCTGAATAGTCGATCCCTCCCCAGTCAAAAAAGCCGCTGCCAAAAATGCAGCGGCTTTTTTGTTGTAATGCGGCCTGGCATGTTTCAACCGCTGCAGACATTTTCGTGCTGGCTATATCGGGCAAACTGGACGGGAGCTGAAAAAACAAAAGCCTTGATCATGAATCAAGGCTTTAGGTGATCTGGCGGAGAGGGAGGGATTCGAACCCTCGGTAGGCTTACACCTACGCCTGATTTCGAGTCAGGTACATTCGACCACTCTGCCACCTCTCCGCGTAGAGGCGGGATTCTAGCGCATTGCAAAACAAACTGCCAAATCTTTTTGTTTGTGTTTTGGGCGAGTTGAGGCAGAATGCCGACTTTTCCAAGATTATCAAAGGGTTCCATGAAGCGATTGTTGTCTGGATTGCTTTCTTTGATGCTGGCAGGGTGTGGTGACTGGATGTTGAGTGGTGTGACTCCGGTTCGTCCCTGGCAGGAGACTCGCGAGCTGGTGGCTCTGGTGCCGAACGGGCCGACGACCTTGTATGTGAATGCTTTTGGTGAGCAAGCAGGTCTGGAGTACGATTTGTTGCGCAAATTTGCTGACCAGCATGGTTTGAAATTGCGTTTTCTGGTGGCCGGTACACGGGCTGAGGCGTTGGTGCGTCTGCGCCGTCGCGAAGCACATCTGGCTGCGGGCGTATGGCGTGATGATGCTCATGATTTTGCATTCGGTCCGGTATACAAGACGGTTGAGCCTGTTATTGTTTACCCGGCGGGGAGTTCTGGCGCGCAAGTGCTGCAACAATTGGCTGCCGGTGAGAAAAGACTCAGCATCCTGCCCGAACATGCACAAGTCCTTGATCGGCTGCGGCGGCAGTGGCCGGCGCTGGATTATGCGGTCGATTCAGAAGTGGATGGCGAAGCGTTGTTCGAGCAGGTTGCCGGGGCCGAAATTCCTGCTGCTCTGGTAGATGCACGTACTGCTGAGGTGATGCAGAACTACTATCCGCATATAGCGATCCAGCGTGGAATCAGTGATGCGATGTCTCTGGCATGGGCGTTCGATAAACGGGATGTTGCGCTGTCCGACGCGGTTTCCGGTTTTATCCATGGTGCGGTGAAGGACGGTATCGTCAGCAGGTTGGTGGAGCGCTATTACGGGCATGTCAACCGCCTGCAACCGATGGATGCCACTGCTTTCTTGCGCAAGCGTGAACGGATCTTGCCGGAGTATCGTGACTGGTTCCATCAGGCGGAAGTCGAAACCGGACTTGATTGGCGTCTGGTTGCTGCGTTGGGATATCAGGAGTCACACTGGAATCCAGCAGCCGTTTCACGCACTGGTGTGCGGGGCCTGATGATGCTGACTGAAGATACGGCGAATTATCTCGGGGTCAATCGCCTGGATGCTTACGAAAGCATCATGGGTGGTGCCCGCTACATGCGCATGCTGATCGATCGCATCCCGGCGCACATTGCGGCTGCGGATCGTATCTGGTTGGCCTTGGCTGCCTACAATGTCGGCATGGGGCATCTGGAAGATGCCCGCATTTTGGCCAGGCGACTCAACAAGAATCCGGATAGCTGGACTGATCTGAAAACCGTTTTGCCGCTACTGCGTAAACCGGAATATTTCTCGACGCTGAAAAATGGCTTTGCCCGAGGTGGTGAAGCTGTGGTGTTCGTTGAATCGCTGCGAACCTATTTCGATATTCTGGCCCGTTTCGAAGCCCCCTATGCGCCGGCTCAGAATTCGCTGGCAAGTGTCGGAAATCGCCTGCGTAAGTCCATAAGTGGTAGCGCGTTTTTGCGACGCAAAGATTCATTGCAGCCGATGCCGGCGGCCTGATCCGTTAGAATAATGCTTTTGCCTGATTTGAAATCATCATGACATCCATTCGTACCCGTTTTGCTCCCAGCCCAACAGGCCTGCTTCATATCGGTGGCGTGCGCACGGCGCTTTTTTCCTGGGCATATGCCCGCAAGCATGCCGGCAAATTCGTGCTGCGCATTGAAGATACGGATCTGGAGCGTTCAACGCCGGAATCGGTGGCGGCTATTCTGGATGGCATGCACTGGGTAGGTCTGGATTACGATGAGGGTCCGTTTTACCAGATGCAGCGAATGGACCGGTACAAGGAAGTCATCGGCCAATTGCTGCAGAACGGCCATGCCTACTATTGCTACACCAGCCGCGAAGAGCTAGATGCCCTGCGTGCAGAGCAGGAATCTCGCGGTGAAAAGCCGCGTTACGATCGCCGCTGGCGCCCGGAAACCAGCAAACAGTTGCCGTCAATACCAAATGGAGTGCAGCCGGTAGTACGTTTCAAGACTCCGCTGGATGGTGTGATTGCCTGGGATGATGCCGTGAAAGGGCGCATTGAAATCAGTGCAACCGAGCTGGATGACCTGATCATCGCCCGCCCGGATGGGACGCCGACCTACAATTTCTGCGTGGTGGTTGATGATTGGGATATGGGTATCAGCCATGTCATTCGTGGCGATGATCATGTTAATAATACGCCGCGTCAGATCGTGATCTATAAGGCTCTGGGAGCGGCTGTGCCAACGTTTGCCCACCTGCCGATGATCCACAACGATCAGGGGCAGAAGATGAGCAAGCGCCGCGATGCCGTGAGCGTCGTGGATTACGACAAGATGGGTTACCTGCCTGAAGCCCTGCTTAATTATCTGGCGCGCTTGGGATGGGGACATGGCGATGACGAATTTTTCACCATGGATCAGTTCGTCGAATGGTTCGATCTAAAGGATGTCAGCCCCAGCCCCAGCCGATTTGATAAGGAAAAGCTGCTCTGGCTCAATGCCCAGCACATGAAGGCGGCTGACCCGGTACGCTTGGCCAAGCTGGTCCGGCGTTTCCTTGACGAAAAAGGCGTGGATACTGCAGCAGGGCCGGTATTGGCCGACGTGGTGGTTTTGCTGCGTGACCGGGTGCAGACACTGGTCGAGTTGGCCGAGCAGGCAGAATACTTCTACCGTCCGCTTGATCCGACTGCCGATGTCGTGGAAAAGCATCTCACGCCGGATGACGAGGCGCGTTTGCAATTCTTTGCTGAAGGGGTTTCACAGTTGGCGATCTGGGATCAACCATCGCTGTCGCAGTTCATCAAGGATTTCGTAAAGGCGCAGGGCGTGAAGATGCCGCAGGTCGGCATGCCCTTGCGTGCCAAGATTTGCGGAACAACCAGCACACCGTCCGTGGATGCCGTATTGGCGTTGCTGGGGCGCGAAGAGGTGCTCAAGCGCTTGGCCGCCTGAACGTAGCATTCAGTGGATAAAGCAAAACGGCGGGTCTGATGACCCGCCGTTTTGCTTTATCCGGGTAGCTTCAGATACGGTAACTGGCAATGATTTTCTGCATGCGTTCGGCCAGTTGGTCCAGTTCGCGTGCGGCCCGAGCGCTTTCAGACGAAGCAGCACTGCTTTGTTCGGCCATCTGGGCGATTTTCTCGACCTGGATGGCAATGTTGTTGGTGGCAGCGCCTTGTTCCCGGATCGCGCTGGTGATTTCACCCACCATGGCAACTGCTTCCCGGCTACCGCCGCCAATCTTTTGAATGGCATCACTGGCGTGGTTGGCGCGTTCGACGCCGAGCGAGACTTTTTCGACCGCTTCCTGCATGCCTTGTGCCGCATTGCTGGCAGTGGATTGCATGGTACCGATGGTGCTGGCGATTTCCTGTGTCGACGTGGCGGTGCGTTCTGCCAGCTTGCGCACTTCATCGGCCACCACGGCAAAGCCGCGGCCCTGTTCGCCTGCGCGTGCCGCTTCAATGGCAGCATTGAGTGCGAGCAGGTTGGTCTGGTCGGCAACTTCCTTGATCACGGCCACGACCTCGGAAATCTTGCCGCTTTGTGTTTCCAACTCGCGAATGCGTTCAGCCGCCCTGCTGACCGTTTCGGCGATTTCCTTGATATCGGCAACGGTTTGGCTGATAACACTTTCGCCTGATTTGGCCAATTCGCCCGAGCGCGTGGAAATGGTGTTGGCTTCAGCGGCACGATCTCCAACGTGGTTGATGCTGACCGTCATTTCTTCGACAGTAGCAGCCATGGCCGAGGCGGCCGTACTTTGCTGTTGCGAAGCCGTGGCAACTTGCTCGGATGTTTCAGACATCTGTGCCGAGGCTGTTGCAACCTGATCGGCATTCTGGGCGATGGTTTTCAGATTGCCTTGCAGTTTTTCCAGCAGGCGGTTGAGCTGGCCGGCCATTTTGCCCAGTTCATCCTGCTTGCTGGCATCGGCGCGCACTGTGAAATCCAGATTGCCTTCAATCCGACCGATCACGGATTCCATGTCTTGCAGCGAGCGGCGTATGCCGCGCAGCAAGAAATATCCAATTGCGCCTACGGCAATGATGCTGACGGCTACGATTACCATGGCCAAGATCTCGGCAATGCGTTTGGTCGCATGCGATTCGTGCTCGATCTTGCGTGCCAGTTCCTTGTTGTAGGTGACATGTTTGAAGATTAGTGCTTCCAGCTCGGCACCGATTGGCGTGATTTCCATGGTGGTGAGTCTGATCAGGGTCTGGATCGTGTCCGGATTTTTATCCGGGCTACGCGACATGCTCAGCCCCTTTTCAACTGCCTCGCGATAGCGTGTGAGCAGTTCCTTTTCCTTGGTGACCAGTTCCTTGTCCTGCTGGTCACTGACAAGATTTTTGTCGTAATCATCAAGTTTGGCGTTGAGTTCTTTTTCAATGTCCGCGATGGCCTTGTCCAGTTCGGGCATCTTGGACGCGTCATCATTCTGGATATGGCGCAGAATAGCCAGCCGGTATTTGGCAAACAGTGTGGCCACGCCCCCCATGGCCTCGATGCTGGGCAGAGTGTTGGTCTGGGTATAAACCAAGGCATGGGAAAGGGCCGTTATGCCGTAAAGGCCGGCACCTCCCACGACAAAAAGCGCAATAATCGCGCTGGCAATCATGATCTGCAGTTTGCGGGCGATGCTGAACGTAAACATGGTCATCCTCTACGCTTGGTTTTATCGTTTGCCTGCATGAGGCAAGCCTTATGATCATAGACAGTAAGGCGATGTTTATCTAATTGCATCTTTAACTGTATCTTGTATGACGCAATGCGCATGAGGATGGGTCAAGTGGAAATGCCACGTTTGACCAGCCAGCCGATCAGTACGACAAAAATGACAGCGGCCAGGGTTGCCAGCAAGGTCAGCATCGAGTTGCGCTGCCCGGTATAGAGCGACTGACGCACCAGCTCATCCGCCAGCCTTTCCTTGTAGCGGGTGTGTTCGGTAAAGGCCGCGGTCAGCCGGTCTCCGGCCGGTTTCCATTCGTTCTCGATAACAATCACCGCAGCTTCACGATCATTGGCGCGCGAGTTCTCCAGTACCTTGTCCAGCGCGATCAAATAGTTCGACCAGAGTTGCTTGTCGTTATTGAGCAAGGTGCGATCCACATCGTTGACCACCAGATCTTTTTCATACTCTTCCAGTCGCAACTGGACTTCCCGGATTTTTTCCTTGATGGTGGTTTCGTGCGGGTCTTTCTTGGATTTTTGCGTGTAGGAGAGGTGATACAGCGCATTGACGCGAATCAGCAGGAAATCCCGCTCCGCGCTGGAAAGAATGGCAACGCTGCGGATGATATTTTCGTCCGTGTATTTCAGTTCATTGGTCATGGTTTGTGCACTGAAAAAACCAATGAGTCCGATCAGGGCCAATGCTGCGACCGCGCCGGCAATGATGGCCATCAGTCTTTGGTTGATCGTAAGATTCATGGGGGATTCCTTCCGGTTTGATGGGTTCAGTACACTGCGATTGGCTGCGATAAGCGCAGGGAAGATACGGTTGCGAGTCGACCGTAATACTAGAGCAGCAGGGCTCCGGAAAGCAAAAAAGCGGGTGCGTCAGGCCCGCTTTTGTTGCGTGAGATCAGAAGTGGTTGTGCTTGGCGGCGTGCTATACCCGGTAGGCGCCCACCATTTTCTGCATGCCCAAAGCCAGCTGATCCAGCTCTTGTGCGGATTGTGCGCCTTCGTGGGCGGCACCACTTCCTTCCTCGGCCATCTGGGCAATTTTCTCGATCTGCTGGGCGATGCTGTTGCTGGCACTGCCTTGCTCTCGGATGGCATGCACGATTTCATCGACCATGGCGACGCCATTACGGCTGCCTGTGCCGATTTTCTGCATGAGCTGGTTCGCTGAGTCCACCTGCGTGACGCTGCTGGAGACCTGTTTGACAACTTCATACATCCCTTCCACTGCACTGCGTGCGCCAGCACGCATGGATTCAATGGTCCGCGAGATTTCGCTGGTGGATGCCGCCGTGCGTTCCGCCAGTTTGCGCACCTCATCGGCCACCACGGCAAAGCCGCGACCCTGCTCCCCGGCGCGTGCTGCTTCAATGGCTGCGTTGAGTGCCAGCAGATTGGTTTGGTCTGCGACATCACGAATCACCGAGATGACCCCGGAAATTTGCTCACTCTGTGTTTCAAGCTGGCGAATCCGGTCGGCAGCCTGATTGACCGATTCCGCAGCGATGTTGATCTCCTGAACAGTCTGGTTGATGACTTGCTCGCCATTGCCGGCCAGCTGGCCGGATTCACTCGAGAAGCGATGAACTTCTCCGGCACGATTGCCGACGTGCACGATGCTGACGGTCATTTGTTCAATCGTTGCCGACATACTTGATGCTGATTCGCTCTGGTTCAGCGAGGCTGCGGCAATCTGGGCAGAAGCCTGGGCAACCTGGCTGGCGGCGACGGAGACTTGCTCGGCGCTGGTGGCAACGCTGCGGATATTGTCTTGCAGTCGATCCAGCAGATGGTTGAATGCATCGGCGGTTTCGCCGATTTCATCTTTCCCGTCGATTTGCGCGCGCGCGGTGAAATCCAGATCATTGGCGACATGCAGCATCGTGGCTTTGATGTGCTGCAATGAATCGTTGATGCGTTTTCTTGAAATAAGTCCGATCAGGGCGGTAAGCAAGACGCCCACGCCTGTCGCAATGGCCATGAGCAGGCTGCTGAATTGGCCATCTTCGATGGCCCCCTGTTCGGTATTCTCGGCCAGCTTTTGATTGTATTGACGGTGTTCGTTCAATGCTTGCGTCAGCTTTTCACCTGCTGGCTTCCATGCATTTTCCTGCAGCTGATAGGTACCCTCGCGGTCGTTTTCCCTGGATTTGGCAAGTATCTGATTCAGCGCATGAGTGTAGTTGGCAAACAATTTCTTGTCGGTTTCAAGCAATTGCAGATTGTTTGCATCAGTTGTGTTTTTTGCATACTGGTCAAACAAAGACTCGATGTTCTGTACTTTCTGTTTTATCACTACTTCATGCTGAGATTTCTTGCCTGGGTCGTCATAGGAGATGTGGTAGAGGCCGTTGACCCGCAGCAGCAGATATTCACTTTCCGCCTTTGACAAGATTTCGAGGTTGGCGATGATGGTGTTATGGGTGAATTTCAGGTCTTGGGTCAGCTTCTGCGTATTTGAATAACCAACCAGTCCGACGCAAGCCAAGGCACTGGTCGCAATCAATATCATCCAGATCAAGCGCATTGAGATGGTGAGCCGCATGATTTCTCCTAATTAGTAATTATTTGTGAATATTGTGAAAGTTAATAATAAGAAATATAAAAATAAATGTAATTATTTTGGCTGGGATAAATGGTTACAGTGTGTGAATGGTCTGATTTCACCAGTGCAGCTTTGTCTTGGCCGTTGGTGTTTATATTGGGTTTTATAAGTGCCTTGCCGAAAATTCTATGCTGCGTCGCAATAATTCAGACGAGCGGAATTTTATGTGTAAGGAATATTTTAATTTTGTAAGTAATGGTGGGCCGATGCAGAATGGTGACAATTTGCCGTATCTCGAACGAGCCACTATGCTTCCTGTCCTTTAATTGCATCGTTGCCGCCCATGACACAGCAGCATCTATCCAGTTTGCGCCAGAAGGTCGGCCAGCTTTTGATGGTGGGGTTTGACGGAGAGATACCCTGCGATCATGTCAGGCGCCTGATCGAACACCATCATGTCGGCGGTGTGATCCTTTTCCGGCGCAATATTGCTTCACCTGGCCAGGTCAGCACTCTCAATCGGCAGTTGCAGGCGATCAATGCCGAGAACTCAAGTGTGCCGTTGCTGATTGCAGTCGATCAGGAAGGCGGAGTGGTGGCACGGCTGGAAAATGGCGTGACGCCACTGCCTTCCGCGCTGGCGTTTCGTGCAGCCGGCAAGGTGGCAGACTGCGAAGCGCTGACCCACATCGGCAATGAGGAATTGCGCCTGTTGGGCTTCAACGTGAATTTCGCGCCGGTGCTGGATGTGAACAATAACCGGCGCAATCCGGTGATCGGCGTGCGAGCCTTTGGTGAAACGGTGGCGGAGGTCTGCGAGTATGGTCTGGCCGCGCTGCGCGGCATCCAGGCAGCCGGCATTGCCGCCACGGCCAAGCACTTTCCCGGACATGGCGATACTGACGTGGATTCGCACCTCGGCCTGCCGCGCGTGCCACATGATCGTGCACGGCTGGATGCCGTGGAGCTGGCGCCATTTCGTGCCGCCATCGCGGCGGGCGTGGATGCGATCATGTCGGCGCATGTGGTATTCCCGGCATTTGAGCCCGATCCCGATACACCGTCGACCCTGTCGCATGCGGTGCTGACTGATCTGCTGCGGCGGGAACTTGGCTTTTCTGGCGTGGTCTTTACCGATTGCCTGGAAATGGCGGCGATCGCCGAAGGCATCGGCGTGGTCGAAGGCGCGGTGCGGGCGTTCAAGGCCGGCGCAGACATTCTGCTGGTTTCTCACCGCGAAGACAGGCAGGTTGGCGTGATCGAAGCGCTGGTGAAGGCGGTCGAAAGCGGCGAGATTGCTGAATCGCGCATCGATGAGTCGCTGGCGCGTATCCTGGCTTTGAAGTCACGCCTGCCGGATTGGCGCGGCTTGCCGATGGATGCAACGGCGCAGGTCGCCAGCCCGGCAAGTCTTGCGCTTTCGCGCCGCGTTCATGCCGCGTCGGTAAGCTGGAGTTCGGAGATCAGGCGGCTTGATCCGGCCAGGCCTGTGCTGGTGATCAGTTGCGAAGTTCGCGCACACACCGAAATTGATGTGGTTGCCACGGGTGCGGATACCCTGGGCGGGGTCTTGGCATCGCTCGGCGTGCAGGTTGAAGAAATCCGCCTGCCGCTGGCGCCTGCGGCTGTGGATATCGTGCAGGTGCAATTGAGGGCGCGGGCGGCGGAGCAAATCGTCTGCGTGACTTACAATGCGGTGCTCAAGCCGGAACAGCAGGCATTGCTGGCAGCCCTGCCGCCACAGAAAACCTGTCTGGTGGCCGGCAGGTTGCCCTATGACCTGGATTTGCTGCCTGGTGCATGGGGGCGGCTTGCTGCCTGTTCCAACCGTCCAGCAGCGCTGACGGCTTTGGCCGATGCCCTGCTGGGGCGACAGGTATAATCCCGGATGAATTGTTGCGTCGCTGCTGCGGCGATAAGGAATGGATGGATGTTTTTGAAATGGATGGCTGGCATGTTGCTGGCCGCATCGCTGAGCCTGCCTGCCGTGGCAGAAGAAAAAGACGCGCCGCTGCCGTTTGATGAGCCGGCTGCTGCACCCCAGATTCCGCGAAAGGCGCCTGCGGCATCGGCCCAGAAAACCGTAGCACCAAAGGCCATAGCCAGAAAAATGACGGCAAAATCCAAGCGGCCGGTTGTAGCAAAAAAGGTGGCGTCGACCAAGAAGGCTGTTGTGGCAAAAAAATCGACGACGGCCAAGCAGACCGCCAAGAAACCGTCAGCCAGTTCGCGCAAGTCGGCACCCACCAAAAAAACGGCGGCGAAGTCCAAGTAACTTTGCCGCCGGCTGGGTTTGCAATTCAGCGTGTGGAAATACGCGCCAGTTCGTCGAAGTAGGTCGGGAAAGTCTTGGCCGTACAGCCCGGGTCCAGAATGCGGACGGGTACACCGCCGAGTGCTACCAGCGAGAAGCACATTGCCATGCGGTGATCGTCGTAGGTGCCGATCGCAGCATGCGGGGTGAGCTGCGCTGGCGGAGTGACGCGGATGAAATCCTGGCCCTCCTCGACCGTGGCGCCGACCTTGCGCAACTCGGTTGCCATGGCGGAAAGGCGATCGGTTTCCTTCACTCGCCAGCTTTCGATATTGCGGATCGTGGTCGTTCCCTCGGCAAACAGTGCTGCGATGGCGATGGTCATGGCCGCATCCGGAATGTGGTTCAGGTCAACATCAAGCGCCTTGAGCTTGCCCGATGCCGGTGGTGCCGCCTCGATATGGTTCGCGCCCCAAGTGATCCGTGCTCCCATTTGTTCCAGAGTTTCGGCAAAGCGTTTGTCGCCCTGAATGCTCTCGGCCCCCACGCCTTCCACGCGTACTACGCCACCGCCGATTGCACCGGCTGCGAGGAAGTAGGAAGCGGAAGAGGCATCGCCTTCCACATGGATCACGCCGGGGCTCACATAGGTCTGGCCGCCGGGGATAAAGAATTCACGCCATTCGCGGCGCTCGACCTTCACACCGAACTTGGCCATCAGGTTCAGCGTGATTTCGATATAGGGCTTGGAAATTAGCTCGCCCACGACTTCGATGGTTACGTCTTCACCTGTCAGCGGCAGCGCCATCAGCAAGGCAGTCAGGAACTGGCTGGAGACATTCCCCTTGACCGGCACGCGCCGGCCGGCTTCGATCCGGGCGGGCTTGATCGAAAGCGGCGGGAAGCCTTCATTGCCCAGATAGGTGATATCCGCGCCGACCGCACGCAGCGCATCGACCAGATCGCCGATCGGGCGCTCGTGCATGCGTGGTACACCGCGCATCTGATAGCTGCCGCCGGCCAGTGCCAGCGCGGCAGTCAGAGGGCGGAAAGCGGTGCCGGCGTTGCCCAAGAACAGGCCGGCCTCCTTGACCGGAAACAGGCCACCGATGCCGGGCACAGTGAAGTCGCGCGAGTTGCCTTGCTGCACCCAGTTCACCCCAAGCGTTTGCAGCGCTTCGAGCATGCGCAGGGTGTCGTCGGAGGCCAGCAGTCCTTTGACTTCGGTGGTGCCTTGCGCGAGCGCCGCCAGCAGCAGAATGCGGTTGGAAATGCTCTTGGAGCCGGGCAGCACCACGGTGCCATTGATGTGGGAAATCGGGGCGAGGTCGAGGTATTCCATGCAAATCACCTGGTAAATAATTCAGGAGCGAGGTCGTTGAGCGCACTTTTCACACGCTCCGGCCCCAGTTTGTTCAGACAATCCAGATGCCCGAGCGGGCAGGTGCGTTTGAAGCACGGGCTGCAGGGCAGATCAAGCGTGATGATGCGGGCTTGGTCGGACAATGGCGGTGTGAATTGCGGCGAGCTGGACCCGTAAGTGGCGGCAATCGGCCGGCCGAGCGCCGCAGCGACATGCATCAGGCCGGAATCATTAGTGACGACCGCCGCTGCCAGCGAGAGCAGGTCGATGGCCGTACCGAGACTGGTTTTGCCGCACAGGTTGATGGCGCCCGGTGCGAGGGTGACGATTTCTTCGGCCACTGCCGCATCCTTGGCCGAACCGAACAGCCACACCTGCTTGTTGTCAGCCAGCAATTCGCGCGCCAGTTCGGCAGCATGCTGCACGGGCCAGCGCTTGGCCGGGCCGTATTCCGCACCAGGGCAGAATGCCACCATCGGGCGCTCGGCATTCAATCCCAGTGTCTGCAGGGTTTCATTGCGCGCGGTAATGTCGACGATCAGGCGTGGGTAGGGTATCGGGCGCGTGATCGGCTGGTCGGCATCTTCGCCCAGCGCGGCAAAGCGTTCGACCATCTTGGGCAGGCATTGCGGATCGAGCAGGCGTGCATCATTGAGCAGGCCATAACGCATTTCGCCCACGAAGCCGGTGCGTTTTCTGATACCGGCAAAAAACGGAATCAGCGCGGACTTCAGCGAATTGGGTAGCACAATCGCCTGATCGTAACCACGTTGCTTGAGCTCGCGGCCAAGGTGCCAGCGCGCGCCGAGCTTCAGCTCGCCATGGCCGAACGGGTTGTCGAATGTCTCACTGACTTCCGGCATGCGTGCATGTACCGCACGTGTCCAGGCCGGGGCGAGGATATCGAGTTTCAAGCCCGGATAACGCGCATGCAGGCGTTGATAGAGCGGTTGCGCCATCACGGCATCGCCAATCCAGGCCGGCGCGACGATCAGAATTTTTTTCATCGGGTTCCAAAAATGCAAAGCGGCACAAGGCCGCTTTGTTCATGCGAATCGGTCACTCAATGCTGCTTGATGACTTCGCCTGCCTTCAGCCGGTATTTCGTGCCGCAGTAAGGGCAAAGCGCCTCGCCAGTACTGGCAATATCCAGAAACACGCGCGGGTGGCTGTTCCATTTCACCATGTCGGGCATCGGGCAATGCAAAGGCAGATCGGCTGCCGTGACTTCGATTTCGCGCTGCGTATTTTCTTTGAGTGCAGTCATTATCGTGATCTCCGGTGGCGGCAGGCGACGTCGGTCGCCTGCCTATTGAGCTGGTTCTTGTCGGTCAGACCAGGGCCAGCCAGTCGGCGTGCTTGTCATCGCGCCCCTGCACGATATCGAAGTAGCGTCGCTGGACTTCGGTCGTGATCGGGCCGCGCCGGCCTTCGCCAATCTGGCGGCGGTCGAGTTCGCGAATCGGCGTGACTTCGGCGGCTGTGCCGGTAAAGAAGGCTTCGTCGGCCACGTAGACTTCATCACGCGTGATGCGCTTCTCGATCAGTTCCAGACCCATTTCCTTCACGATCTGGAAAATCGTGTTGCGGGTGATGCCATCCAGGCAGGAAGTCAGATCCGGGGTATAAACCTTGCCGTTGCGGATCACGAAGATGTTCTCGCCCGCACCTTCGGCAACATAACCTTCCACGTCCAGTAGCAGGGCTTCGTCGTAGCCATCGGCGGCGGCTTCTTCGTGCGCCAGGATCGAGTTCATGTAATTGCCGTTGGCCTTGGCCTTGCACATGGTGATGTTGACATGATGACGCGTGAAGCTCGAAGTCTTGACGCGAATGCCCTTTTCCATGCCCTCGGCGCCAAGGTAGGCACCCCACGGCCAGGCTGCGACGATTACATGCACATCTTTTTGCGGTGGCGCGATGCCCAGCTTTTCCGAGCCATAGAAGGCCATCGGACGCAGGTAGCAGGATTTCAGGCCGTTTTCACGTACCACGGTGCGCTGGGCTTCGTTGAGTTCATCCCTGGAGAATGGCAGCTTCATGCCGAGGATGTGGGCCGAACGGAACAGGCGATCGGTGTGGTCCTGCAGGCGATAGATTGCAGTGCCTTTCGGGGTTTCGTAGGCGCGCACGCCTTCGAATACGCCCATGCCATAGTGCAGGGTGTGCGTGAGCACGTGGGTGGTGGCTTCACGCCATGGCACCAGTTTGCCGTCATACCAGATTACGCCGTCACGATCCGCCATCGACATCTTGTTTTCTCCTTGATTTTTACAATCACAAATGGGTCTGGTTAATTGTCCTAATTGCGGAATTGTAGCCCAAAGGCCTCGCATACGGGAAAACCCGGCTGTCAGTATATTCCTGCGTCACGCTTCCTTTTCAAACCACGCCATGCTTTCCACATGCGCGGTATGCGGGAACATGTTCACCACGCCGGCGGCCTTGAGCGTGTAGCCCTTGACGTTGACCAGCACGTTGGCATCGCGCGCGAGCGTGGCGGGGTAAATTGCTACGCAATTTCAAATTAACCATTAAAAATCAAATGGTTAATTTGTTGCAACGAAACAAACCATAATGGCTAATGATACCAAATCCTAGCTTGTTCAAGGTAACACTATGATCTGATGCCGTGGAAATTGGGTCAGGATTGGGTCAGCCGAGTGCTATAAAGCAATGACTGTGTTTTCCTCAAACCCCAAGGAGTTGATCATGTCGTCGCATCTGACCCGAGAAGAACTTGAAGCTGAATTGTTGGTGCTGCAGGGGAGGTTAAACGGCTTGTCTATGTTTTGCGCATATGCAATCGACTTGCTGGGAGCTATGCATGGTATTGATAGGAAAAAATTTATAGAAATAGTGGAGTCAGGAAATATTGACCCCAAACAAACGGATGTTTTTCCTAGTGCAGCAAGATATCAGTTTGCTCAATGCTGCGACAATATGAAAAGTTTATTGTGAAAATAAAGCCCCATAAGATGGGGCTTTATTTTATTTTGTGTTAAGTTTTTAGTAATTACGGATTTTCTAGTTTGAGGCTGAAGATGTTTTTATGGATGGTTGCTTGCTTAGATAACGTGGAATAAATTCTTTCTCGAGTGTGTCAAACATTACTAGTCTATATTTTTCGATAAGTCGTTTATATGATTCTTCAATTGTTGTTGGTGTTAAGGCGCTTCCGTCGGCTATTTCTATTTTTCTGGTAAACGGATAGGTTTTTAAGACTTGACCGTTTTCTTCGACTTCAAATATTGCGCTAATATCAAAGGTGAATGGGTAATTGACCGCAAAGGTGGTAATCAAGCCGACAAATGGTATTGTGTTAACTCCGGGATTCTTCCAGTAGGCGTCGGCATTTTCGATGCGGGCAACTATTCTTTTCTCGTTATCTTGCCTATCCGTTAATTGCCCGAAGAACTTTTTAATATCTTTCTCTAGAGTATCCTTTGGCTTTTCTTCAGTCATCATTCTAAATGTGCTTGTTCCAAAGAGTCTTTGGTTGTGATCTTTTTCGGATGCGTTGTTTAATACGACTAGCTTGTAATCATAGTGTTCATTGTTTTGAGGTTGGCGACTAACTAGACGCTCTGAGCCTGATAGGTCCACTACCATTGGCGCACATCCTGACAAGGTAATTGCTGAGATGGTTGCGAGTATTATCTTTTTCACTTTGATTGTCTTTGTGTGGTTAATTTGTAGGGTGTATTTCTAATTGTATTAGAAATCTAATTTCAGTTTGATGTTTTCGCCGTGGCGGATGATTTCAATTGGGATGGAGTCGCCAGCGCTAACGCTCGCCATGAAATCATTAATATCTTGCCCTGATTTAATTTTTTTGTCACCCATTCTTATTAGTGTATCGTATTGTGTGATTCCTGAATTTTGTGCGCGGCTATTGTTCTCAATCGCTATAATTCTAACCCCTATAGATTCGGCGATTATTCTTGTTTGTTCGCCAGCTTTATTTATAGGGGTGGATTGTATGCCTATTTTAAGTGGTTCATATGGCTCAGCGCTATGTGATACATATTGATTAAATGCAAGAATTGCTTCGTATGAGTCTGGGACGCAGCCAAATAGATTGTTACACCAGACTCGCATTCCTATGGTGTATGTGCCATTGGGTATGGGGTTTTTAGTGGCTCTACATGCTATTCTTGGAGATTCAGGCATTGGATTGTATGTTTCAATAAATGAATCACTAATGTTTTGAATTTTCATGCCGCAGTTGTTGTTTATCCAAGTCCGAGCGGCAGACCATGCGGCTTCACATTGCTTTGTGTTTCTGCATGCGGGGACAGTTTCATTGATCTTTCTTTGTGCGTCCATGCGTTCTTGAGTGGTTGCACAGCCAATTAATACAATAGCAATGGCAGGAATAATAATAAAATTTAAAGATCTCATGTTTTCCCTTTTTAATATTATTTTTTTGCCTCAAATAAACCTGTTTCCATGAAGTGGATACCGTAGTCCATTGATTTTAAGTTGGCTTTATTTTTAAAAGTGTTGTTTCGATGTGTCTTGAAGTTAAAATGGATTTATATGGCTTAACTCTTTTTCTGTCGGAGTAATTTTAATTAATACGGTTTTTATAAGCAGTGGAGAAGTTCTTGGGCTATTGAGGCTTGGTGGGCAACTATCATAAATATCATCTGAAATTACGGTTTTAATATTTTCTGTTTGTGAGAATGGTTGAAGCCAAATTTTATTAATTTCGCCGGTGGTAATTTTGAAGTTTGCGCCATTACGATAAATACACTGTTCCTCTTTTCTGTTATTGATGTTTTCACCGGGTCCGTATTTTTCCGTTATTTGTGATATAACTTTGCCTATCGTTAATTCGTTTAGTCCAAAATTTAGAGAAATAAGTATGCCATTCTTGAATCCAAAGTAAGTCCTGATGGATGTGTCTGAAAACGGCGTAGTAATTTGGCCTTGGAGTAACTCATCATAAAGATTGGGACTATTATTCTTAGCTATGGTTAATTGTCCTTCGATGTGTATGTCGCCTGTGGTTGGCAAGGATTCTATGTTTTCTCTAGTCATTCCTAGTTTGAATGGACCAAATCCAGTAGGCCCAGTCGACTGAATGGTCGGAGTTTCTATCTTGGCCTGTTTTGCTGAATTTTTGAACTTTTGTTGCTCTTGTGCAAATGCAGATATTGCAATCATGGATATGGTTGTAATAAAAAAATCTTAATTTTCATTAGTGTGACTCCAGTTTTTTTGATATTCATATGGGGGTTATTTTATAGTTATTGATATTGTTTTGTTTAATTTGCTGAATTTTCTTTATTTCTATTTTTGTCTATCCAATTTTATGCTGTTAAACCCATCTTCAGCACTGGGTAGACTGTTTGTAAGCCGTCTAATCTTTAAATTAGAGAAGCTTGCAAACGTTACTATTCGAGTATCGAATATGACCGATTGTGATACGGCTTTGCAAGCCTTAAAAAAGTGTATCGAAAATATACTGATTGAATTATGATACACTTTGTATTATGATACGGGTATTCGATACGATATTGGAGCCAGCATCATGTCACGCACTTTCGCCTACTGCCGCGTTAGCACACAGACACAAACAACAGAGAACCAAGTGCTTGAAATTGCATCGGCTGGGTTCAGTGTTGCAGCGCGTCATGTTTATTCTGAATCTATCAGCGGCAAAATTCCAGCACTAGATCGACCTGAGTTCAAGCGTATGTATGAAAAGCTTGATGAAGGTGACGTTTTGATTGTCACAAAGCTTGATCGGCTTGGAAGAAATACAAGTGACGTTTTAGCAACAGTAGCCATGCTGGCGCAGATGGGCGTGAAGGTGCATTGCCTTGCCTTGGGTGGCATGGACTTAACCAGTGCCGCAGGACGGATGACTATGAGCGTATTAAGTGCTGTGGCTGAGTTTGAGCGTGACCTGTTGGTTGAACGCACTCAGGCTGGTTTGGAACGTGCCAAGGCCGAAGGGAAGAAGCTAGGACGCAAACCGACCTACACAGATGAGCAGGCATTGCTGATTAAGCAAAATGTTTCAGCAGGTGTTTGGAGCATTAGAGAGGCTGCTAAGCAATGTGGATTAAGCGCCGGAACTGTGCAACGAATTTTGTCATAGCTTCTTTAGTGTATTGATTTACATTGATATTTTGAAAATCCTGTTTCCTTGGCCTATCGCCGTGGATAGTTGCTTGACCGAGTGCGCAGAGAAGGTTATCTTAATTTTAAAGAAAGAAATTAGTAAGAAAGCTTGAAATTTATACGGTGATTATGTTATAATGTAAATAGATCGAAAAATTTATATATCTGCGGAATTTAATTTTCAGGTAGGTAAATTTTTCATCTGGATGTCTCCGTAAATTAGCGAGGAAGTTGATGGTGTTTTAATTAAAAATTATTTTTTAATGGTTCTAGCCGAAGCCGCATTAGCGGCTATTTTTACGCCTATGCTATTCCATGATTAACTTTAAGGATACTAAATACCTCATAAATTTTTAATAAAGGAAAAAAGTTGGAAAATTATAAATTGAGTATTGTTGGAGATGAATTATTCGTAAATTGTATTCCCTTGCTGTTTCCTGCGCAAAATTTTGATGATTTGATAAGTGATGGAGGTGGGGTATCTGAAGTAAAAATAAGGAAAAAAAGAACAAACAAAAATGATCCATACAAAGCAACGGTGTGTGGTGTTGGTTATAGAGGTGAAGGGCCTTATTTTTCGGAAAGCGATTTTTATAAAATATGGGCATCTATGCTTGATCGTGTATATGGTGGGTGTCTTACTAAATATAAAAGATTTTCTGGGTATTTGGAATGCTCCGTTGGTGATGACTTTAAATGTTTAAATGTTTTTTGTGAGTGGGCTGCGACACAAAAAGGAAGCACCCAGAAAGATCGCAATGGGAAAAACTTTTGCTTGAATCATGACATACTTATCCCTGGCAATAATGTATATACGGCCAAGGCTTGTTGCTTTGTTCCACAAGAAATTAATATTTTCTTTAGTAAGTCTGCTAAAGCAAAAGGATATACCGCTGTGGCTTTGTTGCATAAATCAGGCACGGTAGCTGCTTGAGTCTGTCCCTCCAAGCCAGACCTCCAGTTCCCGATGACCAAGCCTGCCCCACCGAAGTACCGCACCACCAATTGGTCCGCATACAATGCAGCACTGAAGGCACGCGGCTCTTTGCTGATCTGGTTCGATAGAGACATGGCATGGTTTGCCGCCAAGGGCGGCAAACGTGGCCGCTCCCAGACCTTCTCCGATGCCGCCATCCAGTTTTGCCTCAGTATCAAATGCCTGTTTGGCCTGCCGCTGCGGCAGAGCATTGGTATGGTCGAAAGCCTGTTAAAGCAGGCCGGATTGGATTGGCCGGTACCGGACTTCAGTACGGTATCCCGTCGGCAGAAATCGCTGAACGTCTCAATTCCGTATCGGCCCAGCAGCGAAGGGTTACATCTGTTGGTCGATAGCACCGGCATCAAGATGCTGGGTGAAGGCGAATGGAAGCGTAAAAAGCATGGTGCCGACTATCGTCGACAGTGGCGCAAAGTCCATATCGGGGTGGATGCCCAAACCCTGGAAATCCGTGCGATCGAAGTGACCAGCAGCTCTGTGGGTGATGCACCCATGCTGCCTGAATTGCTGATGCAAATTCCGCCCGATGAAGCCATCGCCACTGTCAGTGGTGATGGTGCCTATGACACCAAGGGTTGTCATGCCGCTATTGCTGCGCGAAACGCGGCCGCCATTATTCCCACACGTAAAAACGGACAGCCCTGGAAAGAGAATACGTCAGGCGCCAGAGTGCGTAACGAGACTTTGCGAGCGACACGCCACCTCGGTCGGACTCTCTGGAAAAAGTGGAGTGGCTATCACCGACGAAGTTTGGTGGAAACCAAGATGCGTTGCTTCAAGCTGCTGGGTGAACGAGTCATGGCGCGAGACTTTGATCGTCAGGTTGCAGAGTTACAAGTACGCGCAGCGCTGCTGAACCAGTTTACGCAGCTCGGTACGCCGGTGACCGAGCGCGTGGCATAAATCCGTCTGGGGTTTGGGGTAACTCAGACCCCAACGGAGTTATGCAACAAAGCCTGCGCATAGTGTGGGCTGAGAATGCTATGCCCGTTGCTTTGCTAATAATGCTGGCGTGATTGCGTATCCCTTGGCTGAATAAAGGCGCTGTAGGCGCTTTTCCTTCGCACATGGGTTGTATAACGGATTCCAAGGCTGTAGATAGCGGCAAGGTGTGTTTGCGGCCATTCTTGGTAGTGTGCAAGGTGATGATCTTTGCTTTGTTGTCTATGCTGCTCGGAGTGACCTGCGCCAGCTCCCCTATACGAAAACCAGTCATCAAACCAAGCAGGATAAATTGCTGGTGCTGGATAAACAGATCAGGCATGGCTTTGCCAAGTAAGTTGATCTGGCTTTCTGTCAGTACATCATCGCGTTTGGGGGTGGCCTGCTTTTCACCTGATACCACAAGCACCCGGAAAATGTCAGGCAAAGACAATTCATGCACTGCATTAGCCCAGTTGTAGATCGCCTTGAACAACCCCAGTGAGCCGTTAGCTTTGGCTGCTGAGGTACTTTTGCAAAGACTGGCGTATAGCTTGCGGATGTCATTGCTGGTGAGGGCATCAAGCTGTTTGTCATGCAGCGTATGTAGGTATAGCCGCATCTGCTTGCCATAGGTCTTGAGGGTGGTTTCTCTTAGCTGTTTGTGTTCAATGTATTGCTGATAGGCTTCCTGCAGCGTAGGGCAGGCTTTCTTTGTTGGCGCTGATGGTGGCGCATAGGTGTAGATGCCTTGTCCGTTTTCATGCAGCCATGCCATGCACTGTTGTCTTGCTGCATTGGCTGTTGTGGTAGGCCATACACCAAGATTTACCCGGTATGCCTTGTTGTTGATCTGACCATGCCAGCACCATGCGAGCCTCCGCTTGCCAACACGCAAGCAGAAGCCCGCTATTTGGGTGTCACGTATTTCTGTGCGATCAGATCGTTTTGCTTTGACGCGGTTAACCAGAGATTCCGACAAAAACGCTCGCATACTATCCTCAAAAACTGGGTCAGTTTTGGGTCAGTACGTTGCAGAAAATTGCGTTTTTAGCGGTTACCCTGAAGCATGAGTGCTTAAATTGATTTATTTTAAATACTCAATATAAACAAGTAGTCACGCTTCCTTTTCAAACCACGCCATGCTCTCCACGTGAGCGGTATGAGGAAACATGTTCACCACGCCGGCGGCCTTGAGCGTGTAGCCCTTGACGTTGACCAGCACGTTGGCATCGCGCGCGAGCGTGGCGGGATTGCAGGAAACGTAAACGATACGTTTGGGGCCATTCATTTCCGGGATCGATTTGCACAGTTCCATGGCGCCATCGCGTGGCGGGTCGATCAACATCTTGTCGAACTGGCCCAGTTGCGCCAGCCAGTGTTCGGTCATCTCGAACAGGTTGGCCATCTGGAACTGGGTGCGATCACCCAGGCCGTTCTTTTGCGCGTTTTCCATGGCGCGCTCGACCAGTTGCTGGCTGCCTTCCATGCCCAGAACCCAGGCACCGCTGCGGGCGATCGGGAGGGTGAAGTTGCCCAGGCCGCAGAACATGTCGGCAATACGCTCGCTCGGTTGCGGATCAAGCAGGCGCATGGCGCGTTCGACCATCACGCGGTTGATGTGCGGGTTGACCTGGGTGAATTCGGTCGGCTTGAACGGCATGGTCACGCCGTATTCCGGCAGGCGGTAAGTCAGCGCCGGGGCATCGAGCGGATAGAGCGGATAGGCTGTATCCGGGCCTTTGGGTTGCAGCCAGATCTGCACGTTCCATTGATCGGCATAGGCCTTGAACAGCGCTTCGTCGGCGGCGGTGATGGCTTCCATATTGCGGAACACCAGGACATCGACCTGATCGCCGGCGGCAAGCTCGATCTGCGGCATTTTTTCGCGGATCGACAAGTGCATCACCAGTTCGCGCAGGGCTGGCAACTGGGCAGATATTCGCGGTGGCAGGATATGGCACTCGCTCATGTCGGCAATGAAGCTGGAGCGTTTTTCGTGGAAACCGACCAGTACCGTGCCTTTTTTGGCGACGTAACGGGCCGAGAGCCGGGCACGGTGACGATAGCCCCAGGCCGGGCCGTAGATTGCCGGCAGCAGGGTTTGCGTTTCCACGTTGCCGATGCGCTTGAGGTTTTCTTCCAGCACGCGCTGCTTGGCGGCGACCTGTGCTGTGAATTCCATGTGCTGCATCGAGCAGCCGCCGCATACGCCGAAGTGCGGACAGCGCGGCGTGGCGCGTACAAAGCTCTCTTTGTGGATGGCAACGGCTTGCGCATTTTCAAAGTTGGGCTTCTTGCGGTAGGTCGAGTATTCGACGGTTTCGAATGGCAGTGCACCATCGATGAAGATGGTTTTGCCGTCGATATGCGCCACCCCGTGGCCCTCGAAATCAAGTGATTCAATCTGGGCAAGACGCGGCGGATATTTTTGCGTGGACATGGCGGGTTGGTGCTGGGAAAAGGGGGCAATTATACCGGGATCGACCATTGCTGTCGGGTACATGGCGCGCCCATTGGTCGCTACTGCGGGCAAAAAAACGCCCGATCACGCTTTTCACGCCGATCGGGCCGAGGAGGAGGAGAAGAGGGTTCGATTTGCGTAAACCGCAGAATCAAACTTGCAGTACAACCACCCATGCAGCTGGGTGATGGGCGTACTATACCCCAACTCAAATTGATGTCCAACTATTTGCGTAGTTTAGTTACCTTTAAGTTGATGTTAATTTTCACGGAAACTACATTTTGCATGGCGTGTCACGGGCGTTGGCCAGCTTGCAGGGCTTGAGTTGTCTTGATTTTGGTTCCGTTTGTTTATGTAACATTGTGTAATGTTTGAGGGGGCTGCTGTCCATTGTTCTGGTCATGCGGTCTGACCTCCCTGGTGCCGGAAAAAACGCATGGAACGTGAAACACTGGAATATGACGTATTGATTGTGGGGGGCGGGCCGGCCGGTTTGGCGGCGGCTGTACGCCTGGGGCAGTTGTATCGCGACAGCGGTCGCACACCCAGCGTTTGTGTGCTGGAAAAGGGTGCCACGATCGGTGCACACATTCTGTCCGGTGCCGTGATCGATCCGGCCGGGCTGGATGCGTTGTTGCCGGCCTGGAGGGAGCAGGCGGGATTCGCCTTTGCCGAAGTGGATAAGGAACAGTGGCTTGTGCTGGGTGAAGATAA
This sequence comes from Formivibrio sp. oc-25, assembly GCF_055810895.1. NCBI lineage: Bacteria > Pseudomonadati > Pseudomonadota > Betaproteobacteria > Neisseriales > Chitinibacteraceae > Formivibrio > Formivibrio sp. oc-25. The sequence continues at coordinate 52,245 of NZ_JBVVOL010000011.1, forward strand.
AGCCTGGTCATTGCCGCTGTGGCCATTGCCGCCAGCCATGCGTCAGCACGGCGGGATCGTGGCCAGTCTTGGCGAGGTTTGCCAGTGGCTGGGGCGGGAAGCCGAGGCGCTGGGCATTGACGTCGTGACCGGTTTCGCTGCCGTCGAACCGATTGTGGAAAACGATGTGCTGGTTGGCGTGCTCACCGGTGATATGGGACGAGACCAAGACGGTCAGGCACGCGCGGATTTTTCGCCCGGCGTTGCCATTCGCGCCCGCCATACTCTGGTGGCTGAAGGTGCCCGCGGCTCGCTGACGCGCCAGTTGGAACAAGTATTTGCGTTGCGCCCACCGGATAGGCCACAAAAATATGCCTTGGGATTAAAAGAGTTGTGGCGGCTGGATCCGGCCCGCCATCAGCCAGGCCTGGTGATGCATGCGGCAGGGTGGCCCTTGGGCAGGCAGGCGCATGGTGGCGTTTTTATGTACCACTTGCCGCAAGGTATGGCCGCGCTGGGTGTGGTCGTGCATCTTGATTATCACAACCCTTGGCTGGATCCCTTCGCGGAATTTCAGCGTGCCAAGACGCACCCGGCATTGCGTGCATGGCTGCAGGGGGGTGAACGCCTGGGGTTTGGCGCGCGGGCACTGGCCTGCGGTGGCATACAGTCCTTGCCTGACCTGGTTTTCCCGGGGGGTGCTTTGCTCGGATGTGCGGCAGGGCTGCTGGATGTGGCGCGTACCAAGGGTATCCATACGGCAATGTTGTCCGGCATCGCCGCCGCCGAGACCGTGTTTGCCGCGCATCCGGCCAAGTCAGGCTTGCGGCTCGATCCCTACCCGCAGGCCATGACAGCGATGCCTTTCTGGCAGGATTTGCAGGCGGCGCGCAATTTCAAACCGTGGCTCTCCCGCATGGGCACTGTGATGGGCGGCATGCTGGCCGGTGCCGAGTTATGGCTTGGCCAGCGCGGGATTCATGCGCCCTGGACATTGCCGCATGCAGGTGCCGACCACGAAGCCTTGCAGGTGGCCAGCACGGTGCTGCCGATCGATTATCCCGCGCCGGATGGCGAAATCAGCTTTGACCGTCCTTCATCGCTTTATCTGGCCGGTGTTCAGCACGCCGAAAACCAGCCCTGCCATCTGCGCATACAGGATGCAGCGTTGATCGAATCGCGTAATTGGGCGCGTTTCGCCGCGCCGGAAACGCGTTACTGCCCGGCGGGGGTGTATGAAATGGTGCAGGACAATGGCCGGGCGCAATTGAGAATTCACGCAGGGTTCTGTCTGCATTGCAAGGCTTGCGACATCAAGGATCCCAGCCAGAATATTGTCTGGATGCCGCCGGAGGGGGGCAGTGGTCCGAATTACCGCGGGATGTGAGAAGGGTGTAATGCAGGGTGGGTTTGATTGATTGCGCCATGGGTTCAGGCCAGTGCCGGAACCCATGGATGCCATGATGGAAACGATCAGCTAGCGCTGGTTTGTCCGGCCAGTTTGCGGATTTCCTTGTCGAGGAAATAGATGCCCTTGCCATCCAGCCCGATCACGGCAATCTTGTCGAGGATGCTCTTGAACAGGCGTTCTTCTTCATGCTGTTCGGCGACATACCACTGCAGGAACTGGAAGGTGCTGAAGTCTTCTTCGGTTAGCGCAAACGATACCAGTTTGTTGATCGCGGCCGTGATCTTGATTTCATGCTCGTAGGTCATTTTGAATACTTCGCCAAGCGAAGCAAAGCTGGTGGGGGCTGCCGGTACCGCACCCAGCGTGGCCAGCGCACCGGTTTCGCACACATAATCGAACAGCTTGTACATGTGCTTGAGTTCTTCCGTAGCATGTTCACGCAAGAAGGTGGCGCTGCCGGTATAGCCCTGATGGTCGCACCAGGCGCTCATCTGCAGATAAAGATTGGATGAGAATTGTTCAAGGTTGATCTGGTGGTTCAGGCGTTCAATCATTGAAGGCGTCAGCATGTTGGCTCTCCTTGGCGGGTGGGCGGTACCGGTTTGAGTGGAATAACGGGACGCTGGTTTTGCTGCCAGCGATACCATTCGGTCTCGCCGGCACATTGACCACAGTGATCCGCGCAGGCGGCGCGCATGACCGCTACGCGCCCCTTGCGGACCCAATGCGACAGCATGCCCTGTATCACCGCCTCCTGCTGGTGAAAGTGGCGGCTCAATTCCGCCAGACTCACCGAAGGATGGCTTTGCAGATAGCTGCGCAGGAGATTCATCATTGGCAACAACTTCCGTTTGTGCAAGCTGCGGCTGGTGCAGCAGGTGATATCTGGCTGATATCTCCGCGTTGGCCAGCGCGGCGCAACAAGAAAATGGCCAGGCTAGCCAGGGTGGCCAGTGCCAGGAGCCAGGCGGATGCACTCAGTGGCGATATGGCGAATTGCGCAGCCTGATACCAGGCGGTGCCGCTGCCCCAGGCCATACTGAATGACCAGGCTGCCACCAGCAGGGTCCAACGCAGGCCGGATTCGCGATATACCGCACCCATGGCCGCTACGCAGGGCAGGTAAAGCAGCACGAACAGCAGATAAGCCATGGCGGCAGCCGTGGAACCAAACATCTGGCGCATCATGCCGAAGGTGTCGGTATTGACCTCGCCAGCGGCTTCACCTGCTTCCACGTCACCCAGGCTCAGCCCCAGCGGGTCGGTCAGCGATCCGGCGACATCGGCCAGCCCTGCAGGAATGCTGGCAAAGGCTTCCTGAATGCCCCCGCTCAAGCTGAATGCCTGTTCTTCTTCGGCTGCTCCCGCATCATCCTTGCCCTTGGCGGCGATGCCGGTATAGAGCGTATCCAGCGTTCCCACCACAGCTTCCTTGGCGAAGATGCCGGTAAAGATGCCGACAGTGGCTGGCCAGTTTTCGCGGCTGACCCCCATGGGTTCGAAGATCACCGAAATATGCTGGCTGACACTGGTAAGGATCGATTTTTCGGTATCTTCATTGCCAAAACTGCCATCGGTTCCGAGCGAGTTGAGCACGTTCAGAATCATCACGACTGCGACAATGGCCTTGCCCGCCTTGATGATGAATGCCTTGAGCCTATCCCAGGTGCGCAGCAGCAGGCTTTGCAGGGTCGGCATGCGATAAGGGGGCAGCTCCATCACGAACGGCGTGGCTTTGCCCGGCAGGAGCGTGTGCTTGAGGATCAGTCCGGTTGCTGCTGCGGCCAGAATGCCTGCCAGATACAGGGCGAATACCACGTTCTGGCCATTGGTCGGGAAAAAGGCCGCTGCAAACAGCGCGTAGACCGGCAAGCGGGCACCGCAGGACATGTAGGGGATCATCATGATGGCCTGCAGGCGATCTCTCACCGAATCCAGCGTACGGGTACCCATGATTGCCGGCACGTTGCAGCCGAATCCCACCAGCATCGGCACAAAGGCTTTGCCGGGCAGGCCCAGCTTGTGCATGACGCGATCGGTCACCATGGCAGCGCGTGCCAGATAGCCAGAGTCCTCCAGGAACGACAGGCAAAGGAACATGGCGGCAATGACGGGGATGAAGGTCGATACCGTCTGGATGCCACCACCGATACCATTGGCAATGAATACGGTCAGCCATTCGGGTGTGCCGAAGCTGCCAAGCAACTCGCTCATGCCATCAACCAGCAGTGTGCCGGTCAGAATGTCGAAGAAATCGATAAAGGCCGAGCCGACATTGATCGACAGCAGAAACATCAGGTACATCGCCCCCAGAAAAACCGGGATTCCCCAGATCCGGTGCAGGGCAATGCCGTCAAGCTTGCCGGTCAGTGCTTCGCCTGCCAGCCGGGGACGACTGATTGCTTGCTGGCAGAGCAGGTCGATGGCTTCGTAACGGGCACTGGCGATGGCGATGTCCAGTTCACCATCAAACGGCTCCCCCCATTTCTGTTGCAAAGCGGACAGTGCTGCTTGTTCCGGGCCATGCAATTCCAGGTGCAATTGTGTGTTTTGCAACAATCCCAACAATTGCCAGCGGCTTTGTTGCTGCAGATTGGCCGAGGCGTTGGCCAGGGTCGAAAGATCCGCTGCATGCTGGCTGGTCAAGGTCTGTGGCGTTGCCGGACGACGCGGGTTGGTGCCTGCCTGGATCAGGGTGGCCTTCAGGTCGGCGATACCCTTGCTGCGACTGGCGGTGATGCCGATGACCGGGCAACCCAGTGCTGCCTGCAGGGCCGGAAGGTCGATTTCCTCGCCCTTGGCCGATACGGCATCCATCATGTTCAGGACAACCAGCACCGGCCGGCCAAGATCAAGCAGTTGGTAAGTCAGGTACAGGTTGCGTTGCAGATTGGCGGCATCGACCACGTTCACGATCAGATCGGCCTCGCCTGTCAGGGCGTAATCGCGTGCAATGCGCTCGTCTTCGGACAGTCCCTGTGTTTCATATTCCAGCGCATAGGTTCCGGGCAGGTCGATGACATTGACGATTTGCTCGTCCAGCGTGAAGCGCCCGGTTTTTTTTTCGACCGTTACGCCGGGCCAGTTGCCCACGCGCTGCCGCGCGCCGGTCAGGGCATTGAACAGGGTGGTTTTGCCGCAATTGGGGTTGCCGAGCAGGGCAACGTGCAGTTCGCGCATGATCAGAGTACCTCCACGCCGACGCCAGCCGCTTCGGCGCGACGCAAACATAAACGGAAACCGCGCAGAGCGATTTCCACCGGATCGCCCAGTGGTGCCAGGCGTACGACTTCGACTTCGCAACCGGGTGTCAGGCCCATGGCCAGCAGTTTGCGTCGGAAAGGACGCGATTCAGCCAGCAAGCCGGTCACGACAGCTTTCTGGCCTTGCGGTAATTGTCCGAGTGTTTTGCTCGACATGGTTGGATCTCCCTTTGGGTGTATACCCGGCACAGTTTGGTTAACTCCAAGCAAGTTCTTTGCCAGAGAGCAACGGCATTGCAAATTCGTTTTAATGATAACAAATCGCATTTGCGCATCGATTCGTATCTGCCCGAATACTGATGAGAATCAATATCACTTGTTTGATATGGGCTGACAGCGCTTGACAATGCATGTCTCAAAGCAATTAAATAGGAATAATTCTCATTTGAGGAGTGTATCATGACCGCATCCCATCATGTAGTGGCCTCGCCGGTTTTTGATGTGCTGGGCGAGTTGTTATTCCAGTTGCATGGCAGCCTGCTGACAGCACAAGGGCAGAAAATGCATCCGCGCAATGTGCAAAAGATGGTGGCCTGGCTGACCCTGCTGGAGCAGGATGGCAGTCTTCCGCCCGAGTTTCGTGAATTGTGCGAATGCCTGCGCGATGATTGGCAGCAGCCTGTGCAACCTGAAATTGCCGGCGGCTACCGGATGGGGATGATGTCATGTGCAGCCTGAGTGAAGCCTGCCAGCATCACAAGGCCCCGGCATCCTCGCGTCGCAGGCGTCTGTGGGAGTTGGAGCAGCGCTGCTACTGCTCGCTGGTGGGGGTGTGTTTCGAGGTTGATGAGTTAAGGCGGATGCTGGTGCGCAGCATGGATCTGCCCAAGGGTGTCAGCGATTATGAGGTGCACGTCACTGCGGTGCATTTATGTGAAAAACGCTCGCCATTTTCCGAATTGCTGCAACGCGAACTCGAACGCCGATATGCCCTGATCCTCAAGCGTTTTCGCATGGCCAAGACGCCCGAGCATGTGCTGGCACTGTGGCATGAGTCACTGCAGGGGCCGGACGTGCGCGGCGCGCTGTGGGCTGCCTGGTCACACCCGCAATGCGATGATATGGTCAGTCAACTGGTATATGCCGATATCCATATGCTGCAGCACCAGCTTGGTTGCATGCAGCGACGGGAACAGGGGTATGTGCAGAAACTGGAGCAGGAAAACCTGCGCCTTGCGACAGAATTGGCTGCCATCCAGCAACGCATGACGGCCTTTCGCGTCGAGAAGATCGCGCAGATCGATGACTTGCGTCAGCAGTTGCAGCAGCGCAATGAGGATCTGCAGCGGGTGCAGGCTGAAATGGAACGGCTAAGCGTTGTTGCCGAGCAGACTGCCCATCCGGCCCGCTTGTTGCATGAGCTGGCCTCGGTCCAGCAGCGCATGCTGCAGACAGAAGCTCGCCTGCGCGAACAGGCGATCGTGAACGCCGAGCTGACCGTGCAACTGGATGAAATGCGTCGCGAGAATGCCCGCCTGGAGCAGACGATCGGTCGCTTGCTGGCGCAGGATCATTCCCGGGCCGGGGTGGATGCCCCCGCGCTGGATTGCAATTTGTCTGGCCGCTGCGTGCTGTGCGTAGGCGGCAGAACTGGCACCATCGACATCTATCGCGGCATGGTTGAGCGCATGGGTGGGAAGTTCGTACATCACGATGGCGGCGTGGAAGAAAGTTTCCATCGCCTGGAATCCAGCATTGCCTGTGCTGATGCCGTGATCTGCCAGGCCGGCTGCGTCAACCACAATGCCTACTGGCTGGTGAAGGACCTGTGCAAGAAAAGCGGCAAACCCTGTGTTTACACACGCAAACCCAGTGTCAGCGCCTTTCTGGGTGGGCTCAATAGCCTGTTTGTTGCGGCCTCAGGCAACAACATGCCCGATGAATAAGAAACTGTTCACGATCTGTGGCGAGAAGCCGTCAGCGGGGTGAAGCGCAGCGCAAAAACCGGAATGTACAGGGAGTGCATGAGGACGCTTCGCAGAAAGCACCTTTTGGGTGTTTTGAGCAGTACATGAGCCCCGATTACGGCTTCACAGTAAGATTGCGAACCGTTTCTAAGTTCGCATCAGTGTCGGCGTATCGTCAGCAGCAATGGCCAGGCAAACAGCGCAAGTGCCGCACCTGTACCCGCGGCAATGGCAAACAGATTGGCCCAGTCCACCCAATAGCCAAAATCCGAAAAACTGGCGTGGGTCAGGAAGGGAACGGTGGCGATGCCCGCCAGTGTGCCAATCAGCCAGATGCCGATCAGTGCCCGCACTGGCAGAAATTGGCGTGGGCGCCCACCGCGCAATGCCAGCATCCATAAAACCAGCCACATGGCACCCAAAGCTGCCAGCCAGTGCCCGTTGAGCCAGGCCAGTTCATAAACGATATTGCCAGCCAGCCAGATTTCATACATGGCAATACTCCTCTACACATGACCCTTGAGCACGGCAATGTAGGCCGGCTTGAGCAACTGGGTCTTCATCAGCCAGGCAAACCAGCTTTCCTGCAATGGGTTGATCATCGGCAGCGACGGCGTGAGATTGCCTTCGTAATCAAACTCGATCAGCAGGGCCGATCCTTCGCGCAGCAAAAGCGGGCAGGAGGTATAGCCATCAAAGGATTCCACCGGCTGGCGTCCGGCAATCACTGCCATCAGGTTATTGGCCACGATCGGGGCGCTCTTTTTCACGGTCGCGGCGGTCTTGCCGCGCGGGGTGCCGTTGATATCGCCAATGCCGAAGATGTTGGGGAAGCGGCGATGCTGCAGGGTCGATTTGTCGACCTCCAGCCAGCCACCCGCCGCCATGGGCCCGTCCTGCCAGGGCAATGGACTGTTCTTGATGGCATCCGGTGCGCGCATGGGGGGCACGACATGAATGAAATCGTAAGGAATTTCCGCATCTGCGCCTTCCGGCCTGGCGAAATAGGCACGACGGGCGTGAATATCGATGGCGGTCAGTTTGTGCTGGTAGTCCACATCGATCCCCAGTGTCTGCCAGCGCTCGATCACTGTATCGTGGATGACCGGTACGCCGAATACGTTCTTGAGGGCGGAATAAAAGTGGACGGTCGAGCGTGAAAGCCGGCCAGACTGCTTCAAGCGGTCACGCAGCATGAACGTGGTTTTGAGTGGGGCACCGGCACATTTGAGCGGGGTGGCTGGCAGGGTCATTACCGCCTGCCCGCCTTTTTCGCAGAAGGCCTGCATGGCTTTCCAGGTGGCCTCGGCGCCCTGCGGTCCGTAGTACACGCTGGCCAGGCCGTTCTGGCCGATGGCTGCCGGATCCATGCCGGCGATCTGGGCGTAATCGAGATGAACGCCGCTGGCGATGACCAGAAAATCGTAGCGGATGCGCTGGCCGCTGTCGGTGATGACGGTGTTGTTGTGCGGATCAAAACCCGCTGCCATTTCCTTGATCCAGTGCACGCCCGCAGGCTGGAAATCGCTGTTACGGTCGCGCACCTTGTGTACTGGCCAGATGCCGGTGCCTACCAGGGTATAGCCGGGCTGATAGTTGTGCTCTTCCTTGCGGTCGAGCAGGGTGATGCGCGCACCCTCCAGTCCTTGCTGCAAGCGACTGGCGATGGCGATGCCACCCAGGCCGCTGCCTACGATCAGGATGTGCGCACTGGTCCTGATTTTTTCCTGGGCTGTTGCTTCTTGCGGCAAGGAGGCGCCAATTGCCAGCAGCGCTGTGGATCCGACGCGCAGAAATTCGCGTCGATGGATGTCGAAATATCCCGAACACAGCATGTTGGCGCCTCCTTTGGGGGGAATCGCGCGCAGAGCCTAGCGGTCTTTGCGATCTTCCTGCGCTTCGTACCACATTGCATTCATGGCAGCGAGCAGCAACGCTGCCGTCAGGCCGAGAATCCAGGCGAAATACCACATGATGAATGTCTCCTATCCCAAGACTGGGTCAAAAATCCGTTGCTCAGTACACCGATTTGCTGTTTTGCTCGATAAACGTACCGGTGACCTTGCCGCGCATGACGCGATAGGCCCAGCTGGTATAGAGCACGATCGGCGGCAGGAACAGCACCACCACGCCCAGCATGATCGCCAGCGTGAGATAACTGGAGGTCGCATCCCAGGCGGTCAGGCTGCTTTGCGGATGGCTCGATGATGGCAGCACGAACGGAAACAGCGAAGCCCCGGCAGTACTGATGACGCTGGTGCAGGCAAGGCTGCTGGCAATGAAGGCAATACCGCCCTTGTTTTTCAGCGCCGCCAGCAGGCCAATCGCCATCGAGACAAATGCCGCCAGCGGCAGGATCGTCATCGCCGGGTAGCGTTGGTAGTTGGCCATCCAGGCACCCGCCTGCTGGATCACTTCCTTGTTGAGCGGATCGGAAGGTGCGCCGGGCAAGCCGCCTGCGGTGATCACATAACCCGGAATGCCATAGGCGAGCCAGACGCCCGCCAGCGCAAAGGTGGCAATCAGCAACAGGTTGAACAGCAGGGCCGCCTTGCGTGCGCGTGCTGCGATGTCGCCTTCGGTGCGCAGGATCAGGTAATGTGCGCCATGCGTGAGCAGCATGGCCAGGCTGACGATGCCGCACAAGAGCGGGAAAGGTGTCAGCAGACCGAAGAAGCTGCCGGTATAGGTCACTCGCAGGGTGTCATCGAACTGGAACGGCACACCCAGGAACAGGTTGCCAAAAGCCACGCCAAAGATGATCGGCGGCACCGCGCCTCCTACGAACAGGCCCCAGTCCCAGAAATTGCGCCAGCGTGGGTCGGCAACCTTGCTGCGGTAATCAAAGCCGATCGGGCGGAAGAACAAAGCCCACAGCACGGCCAGCATGGCGATGTAGAAGCCGGAAAAGGCCGTGGCATAGACGAACGGCCAGGCGGCAAAAATGGCGCCGCCCGCCGTGACAAACCAGACCTGGTTGCCTTCCCAGTGCGGGGCGATGCTGTTGATCATTACCCGGCGCTCGGTATCGGTCTTGCCGACGAAAGGCAGCAGTGCACCCACACCCATATCGTGACCATCCATGATGGCAAAACCGATCAAGAGGGCACCTACCAGGAGCCACCAGATGAATTTCAGTGTTTCGTAATCCATATTCAGGCTCCTTGCTGTTCAAGATGGTATTTGCCGGTGCCGAGCGAGCTTGGGCCCAGACGGGCGTACTTGATCATCAGGTACATTTCTGCGATCAGGAAGCCGGTGTAGAGCAGCACAAAACCGGCCAGTGAGAAGAGGATGCTGCCAACGCTCAGGCTGGATGCGGACAGGTGCGTGGGCAGTACGCCGTAAATGGTCCATGGCTGGCGGCCATACTCGGCGACAAACCAGCCCAGCTCACACGCAATCCAGGGCATCGGGATAAACCAGAAGGCCCACTTCAGCAGCCAGCGATTCTGCTCGATGCGATTGCGCGCGGACGCCCAGAAGGCAAGCGTGAACAGCAGCAGGAAAGCAACGCCCAGCCCCACCATCAGGCGGAAACTCCAGAACATGGGTGCGACATCCGGAATGGTGTCGTGCGCCGCCTTGTCCATGATTTCAGGTGTGGCCTGGCGGACATCGGTCACGTATTTCTTCAGCAAAAGCCCAAATCCCAGATCGGCCTTGTATTGCTCGAAAACGGCTTTGACAGTTTCGTTTTTCTGATCGCTGCGCAAGGCTTCCAGTGCGATCACGGCTTTCTGTCCGTTTTCAATGCGGGCCCGGTTCATGGTGATGATGTCTTCAATGCCGGGAATTTCGGTACTGACCGAGCGTGTGCCGATCAAGCCCATCACATAGGGAATCTTCAATTCCAGGTGATTCTTGCGGGCTTCCTGGTCGGGGATCGCGAACAGCACCAGCCCCGCCGGCGCAGGCTCGGTTTCCCACATCGCTTCCATGGCGGCGAGCTTCGATTGCTGCGATTCCGTCACGGTGTAGCCCGATTCATCTCCTAGTACGATTACGGACAGTGCCGAAGCAAACCCGAACGCAGCAGCGATGCGGAAGGAGCGCAAGGCGAACGGCTTGTCGCGCCCTTTGAGCAGATACCAAGCCGAGATACCCAGCACAAACACTGCTGCTGTGACGTAGCCAGCCGACAGTGTGTGGACAAACTTGGCCTGCGCTGTGGGATTGAACAGTACCGCCCAGAAGTCGGTCATTTCCATGCGCATGGTCTGGTAGTTGAATTCCGAGCCAAGCGGATCCTGCATCCAGCCATTGGCGATCAGGATCAGCAGGGCGGAAAGGTTCGATCCCAGCGCCATCAGGAAGGTGGTCGCCAGGTGGCCGACTTTCGACAGGCGATCCCAGCCAAAGAAAAACAGCCCGACCATGGTGGATTCGAGGAAAAAGGCAAGCAGCCCCTCAATGGCCAGCGGTGCGCCGAAGATATCGCCCACGTAGTGCGAGTAATACGCCCAGTTGGTGCCGAACTGGAACTCCATGGTCAGCCCGGTGGTAACCCCCAGAGCGAAGTTGATGCCAAACAGCTTGCCCCAGAACTTGACCATGTCGCGGTAAATTTCCTTGCCGGTCATCACGTAAACCATTTCCATGATGACCAGAATCCAGGCCAGCCCCAGCGTGAGCGGAACAAAAAGAAAGTGGTACATGGCCGTCACGGCAAATTGCCACCGTGACAAGTCGACCAGGGTTTCACTGATCATAAGACCTCCGGGTTTTCAGAAAATATTGAGAAAGAAAATGCTTGTTTGGACGCAAATCATGCGGGCGACCTGGCGCATCGACGCAGCGCGGCCAGCGTGTTGGCCGGGGCGAAAATACGGGAAAAAGGCAGGCATGGCAGAATGGTTATTGGCATATGATCCCCTCCATTCTAGAACGATTATCAATATACGACTTGGTATTATTTGACTTGAGTCAATTGTGCACAGGCGAAAAGAAAACGGCATGGCTGTTGGGCCATGCCGTATCTGAAAAGCGCGGGTGGCTGAAATGATGTGATCAGATCAGGCCGTTTGAGTCGTTTTTTCCGGGAACGAAAGTTTGGCCTTGCCATGCTCGTCGATGTCGATGGTGACTTCGCCGCCATGGGCCAGGCGGCCGAACAGCAATTCGTCGGCAAGCACCTTGCGGATCGTGTCCTGGATCAGGCGTGCCATCGGCCGTGCACCCATCTGCGGGTCGAACCCCTTTTCCGCCAGCCAGGCTTTGAGTTCCGGCGTGAAGTGTGCATCGACCTTCTTTTCCTGTAGCTGAATTTCCAGCTGCAGCAGGAACTTGTCGACCACCTGCAGAATGACCTGCGGGCTGAGCGGGGCAAACGAAATGATTGCATCCAGCCGGTTGCGGAATTCGGGGGTAAACAGGCGCTTGATATCCTGCATTTCCTCACCGCTTTCCTTCTTGGTGGTAAAGCCGATCACCGGGCGATTCAGTGATTCCGCTCCCGCATTGGTGGTCATGATGATGATCACATTACGGAAATCGGCCTTGCGTCCATTATTGTCGGTCAGCGTGCCATGATCCATCACCTGCAGCAGCACGCTGTAGATGTCCGGATGCGCTTTCTCGATTTCATCCAGCAGCAGCACCGAATAGGGATGCTTGGTGATGGCATCGGTCAACAGGCCGCCCTGCTCGAAACCAACATAGCCGGGCGGCGCACCGATCAGCCGGCTGACGGCATGGCGCTCCATATATTCGGACATGTCAAAGCGTACCAGTTCTATGCCTAGTGTATAGGCAAGCTGGCGGGCCACTTCGGTCTTGCCCACGCCGGTCGGACCGCTGAACAGGAAGTTACCAATCGGTTTCTGCGGATTACCCAAGCCTGAGCGTGCCATTTTGATCGCTGATGAAAGCGCTTCAATGGAGGGGTCCTGGCCAAACACCACGTGCTTGAGATCGGAGTCGAGCGTTTTCAATGCATTGCGATCATCACTCGAGACATTCTTGGGCGGAATGCGCGCAATCTTGGCAATGATCTCTTCGATCTCGTGCTTGTTGATGGTCTTCTTTTGCTTGGATTTGGGCAAAATCTTCTGGGCAGCACCGGCTTCGTCGATCACGTCGATAGCCTTATCGGGCAGGTGACGATCATTGATGAACTTGGCCGACAATTCAGCCGCTGCCGTCAATGCGGCGGCGGTGTATTTAACATTGTGATGCTGCTCGAATTTATCCTTGAGCCCCCTGAGAATTTCAACAGTCTGCTCGATCGTAGGTTCGGCGATATCGATCTTCTGGAAGCGACGCGACAGGGCGTTGTCCTTGTCGAAAATTCCGCGAAACTCGTTGTAGGTTGTCGCTCCGATGCACTTGAGCGCGCCGTTGGAAAGCGCCGGCTTCAGCAGGTTCGAGGCATCGAGCGTACCGCCCGAGGCCGCGCCTGCACCAACGAGCGTGTGAATTTCATCGATGAACAGGATTGCACCCGGCTCTTCGGTCAACTGCTTGATCACCGCCTTCAGGCGCTGTTCGAAATCGCCGCGATACTTAGTGCCGGCCAGCAGCGCGCCCATGTCAAGTGCATAGACTGTGGCATCCGACAAGATATCCGGTACGTCGCCTTCGACAATGCGTCGCGCCAGTCCTTCTGCGATGGCTGTCTTGCCCACGCCGGCCTCGCCGACCAGTAGCGGGTTGTTCTTGCGACGCCGGCAAAGGATCTGGATCACTCGTTCCAGTTCGGGTTCGCGGCCGATAAGCGGATCGATCCGGCCGTTGAGTGCCTGCTGGTTGAGGTTTTGCGTGTAGCTGTCCAGAGCCCCACCCGAGGATGTGGTTTCCTGCTCGGTTTCTTCGCCGCCTTCCGATTTGGGCGATTGCGCCGGGCCACTGCTCTTGGTGATGCCATGCGAAATGAAGTTGACTACATCCAGGCGCGTAATGCCCTGCTGATGCAGGTAATACACGGCATGGCTATCCTTTTCGCCGAAGATGGCTACCAGTACGTTGGCACCGGTGACTTCCTTCTTGCCCGAAGATTGCACATGCAGGATGGCGCGTTGAATCACGCGCTGGAAGCCGATGGTTGGCTGGGTCTCCACTTCGCCCGAGCCGGAAACAATCGGTGTGTGCTCGTTGACGAAGTCTGTCAATTGCCGCCGCAATTCATCCAGATTTGCCCCGCAGGCGCGCAGCACTTCACTGGCCGATGGATTGTCGGTCAGTGCCAGCAGCAAGTGCTCGACGGTAATGTATTCGTGACGCTTCTGGCGCGCCTCCATGAAAGCCATATGCAGGCTGACTTCAAGTTCCTGGGCAATCATTTTTGTATCTCCATGATGCATTGCAGCGGATGCTGGTTCTGCCGAGCGTAACGAGTTACCTCGGAAACCTTGGTTGCAGCGATATCCTTGGGAAATATGCCGCAGATGCCACGTCCCTCCGTATGGATTTTGAGCATGATTTGCGTGGCGCGTTCATAGTCCATATTGAAAATAGTTTGCAAGACCGTGGTTACAAAATCCATGGGGGTGAAGTCATCATTCAGAAGCACCACTTGCCACATGGATGGCGGCCCGCTGCGTATGGTTTGTTGTAGTTTTTCGGTTTCCTGCTGGTACCTGGTCGCCATGGTTGTTTCCGTGTTCGAGCGCTCCTGATTTCATTTTGGTCCGGTGTATTGGCTTTTCAAGTGAGCAAAATTGTTACAGTTTGGTACCGGGCTACCACTTTCGCTTGACCGGCGCGGGGCAACTCGCGTAAAACCGCTTTTCAGAGTTTGATGTCAAGTTTCACGCAGTACCGGTCTTGCCGTTTTGCTTGTCTTGTACTATCAAACCCAGCGTACCTCGTTGAGGTTTTATTTTTTAGAAATAGGAATTTCCAGCAATGGCTATCGGTACTGTTAAGTGGTTCAACGACGCTAAAGGTTTTGGCTTTATTACTCCGGATGAAGGCGGCGAAGATCTGTTCGCTCACTTCTCTGCAATCAACATGCCAGGTTTCAAGACCCTGAAGGAAGGCCAGCGCGTTTCCTTCGAAGTGACCACCGGTCAAAAGGGTAAGCAAGCCTCGAACATCCAGGCTGCCTGATTGGCAATAAGCCGCAAAGCTACAAACTTTGCGGCTTTGTTTCAGGTGGAATGAAAATCCTCTTGGAATGATTTCCACCAGTTATTTTTATGATAGGAAATTTCAAAATGGCACTCGGTACTGTTAAGTGGTTCAATGACGCCAAGGGTTTTGGTTTTATCACTCCGGATGAAGGTGGCGAAGACCTGTTCGCGCACTTCTCCGCAATCAACATGCCAGGTTTCAAGACCCTGAAGGAAGGCCAGCGCGTTTCCTTCGACGTGACCACTGGTCAGAAGGGCAAGCAAGCTTCCAACATCCAGGCTGCCTGATTCGCCGGATGTAAAGCAGGAAAACCCCGCTGCGGCGGGGTTTTTTGTTGCCTGCAAGAACGGGTTCCAAGGGTTGATCGTGGTGCGGTGCGTCGCGGGCCTGCCTTGTGATGGTGCGAATGACAGGCGATAAAAAAGGCAGGCTTGAAAGCCTGCCTTTGCATTTTCGGATGACTTGTCCGCTTATTTTTTGTCCAGCGTGCCAAGCGGCAAAACGGTACGGCCATAAACTTCGTTCAGGATCTGGGCGACTGCGCAGTAGATGGCGGATGCGCCGCAGAAGATGCCTTCAAAGCCAGCAACACGGGCCAGTGCTTCATTGCCGGTGGCTTTTTCGATGGCCAGCAGGAAGAACAGGACCACCAGCGAGCCAAAGATAACTTGCAGGGTGCGGTTCAGCTTGAGCGTGCCGATGAACATGAAGAAGGTGAAGACACCCCACATGGCCAGATAGGCTGCCATCGAAGTACCGTCATCGGGGGTGAAGCCCATTTTCGGCAGGGCGAGCAGGCCCACGAGAGTCAGCCAGAAAAAACCATAAGAGGTGAAGGCGGTTGCGCCAAAGGTATTGCCCATGCGCCATTCCTGCACGCCGGCGAATACCTGGGCGATGCCACCGTAGAAGATGCCCATGGCCAGAATCATGCTGGTCAGCGGATAAAAACCTGCATTGTGGATGTTCAACAGCACGGTGGTCATGCCGAAGCCAAGAAGACCAAGCGGTGCGGGATTGGCGAGGGCGCCAGACGGGTTGGACATGAAAACTCCCTGACAAATTGATTTGGATTCTAAAAAGAGTAAGAAACAGCATTGCCGCAGCGCAAAAACAGCGCCATCAGGTCGGGCGCGACTCTACCTGCTATGTGGCCGAGATACCATGTTTTTTTTGTGATTTTTGACTCGAATCAAGCGTGAAAATTGCTGATTGCGATTGAGTCTGGATGGGGGAGATGGGCACCTCGCCGAATGACGACGAGGCGCCCTGTCAGCATTAGCCAAGCCAACCAATGACATTCAGGAAAATCAGGGAAATGGCGATGGGCGCGACATAGCGCAACAAGGTATTCAGCAGATGGAAGCCGCCATTGTCGATGGCAAGCTCTTCGCGAACATGCTCGCGCTGCATGATCCAGCCCACAAATATCGCGATCAGCATGCCAGAAACCGGCATGATGATTTTTGATGTCATGGCATCGAGCAGATCAAAGATCCCCAGCCCGAAAAACTTGACGTTTTCCCATGAGTTGAAGGAAAGACATACCGCAACGCCTAGCAGCCAGACAGCACCGCAAGTAGCCCAGGTGGCCGTGACACGACTGATGTTGAAACGTTCGGTGATGTAAGAGACGAACGGTTCGAGCAAGGAGATCGAAGAGGTCCAGGCGGCAAACAGTACCAGCAGGAAGAACAGGATGCCGATCAGGTGACCCATCGGCATCTGGGCAAAAGCTACCGGCAGTGTTTGTAGTATCAGGCCAGGACCGGATGCAGGTTCCTGGCCGTTGGCGAACACAATGGCAAAGATGGCCAAGCCAGCCAACAGTGCGATCGCGGTATCGGCCAGTGCGATATGCAGGCAGGTACGGATGATCGGTGTTCCGCGATCAAGGTAGGAGCCGTAGGTCATGATGGCACCCATGCCCAGACTCAAGGTGAAAAAGGCATGCCCCATCGCCGACAGGATGACACTGGCATTGATTTCCCTGGCGTTGAAATGGAACATGAATTTCAGTGCACCAACCATGTCCGCGGCAAAAATGCCGTATGCAAGCAATACCAGCACGATTGCGAACAAGGTCGGCATCATGATTTTATTGGCCGCTTCAATACCGCTGGTAACGCCACGCACGACAATATAGCCGGTCATGAGCATGAAGACGGTGTGCCAGCCTATCAGTCTGAGCGGGCTTGCCAGCAGGTCGCCAAATCGCTGGCCAGCCAACTCCGGCGTAATGCCGGCAAAGCCTTTCATGGCTTGCATCGAGTAATCCAGAACCCAGCCGGCCACGACGCTATAGAACGAGAAGATCAGCAGGGCACCGATAATGCCCATCAAGCCCAAGCCTTTCCAGAGCTTGGTGACACCGGCTTCCTGAGCCAGTGCGCCCATCGAAGCAACGGGATTGCCTTGGCCGCGACGGCCGAGCATCAGTTCGGCAATCAGCAAGGGCACACCAATGGCAAAAATGCATGCAAGGTAGACCAGCACAAAGGCGCTGCCGCCGTTTTTTCCGGTCATGTACGGGAATTTCCAGATATTGCCCAGTCCAACGGCTGAGCCGATCGTGACCAGAAAAAAGCCCAACGGCTGGACCAGTGACTGCGTTCCAGTGCCGGGGAAGAAGTTGTTTGATTCATGTTCGAATCAGGTTCCAGGTTTTTGGTTATTGGGCAGGGCAACAGCAGCGGCACCTGCAGCCAGGGTGTGAATATTACGATGCTGGCGTATATTGCCTATTGGGTATTTCGTGTAGTTGCAATACACATTAGCTGTGTCCGAATGTTTTCTCCCGCAGCACGCGCAGTTCATCGCGCAATTTGGCGGCTTTTTCGAATTCCAGGTTCTGTGCGGCTTGCATCATCTCTTTTTCCAGGCGCTTCAATTCCTTGGCGACCTGTTTTTCGTCCATCTCTTCCAGCAGGCGATGGCGTTTCTGTTCGATACGCACAGCGGCAGCATCTTCGGCGTTGTAGACGCCGTCGATGATGTCCTTGATGCGCTTGACCACGCTCTTGGGGGTGATGCCATTGGCTTCGTTGAATGCGATCTGCTTGGCGCGACGCCGTTCGGTTTCGTCGATAGCCTTCTTCATCGAATCGGTGATCTTGTCGGCATACAGGATGGCCGTGCCGTTCAGGTTGCGCGCAGCGCGGCCGATGGTCTGGATCAGTGAGCGTTCGCTGCGCAGGAAGCCTTCCTTGTCGGCATCCAGAATCGCCACCAGCGATACCTCGGGAATATCCAGCCCCTCTCGCAGCAGGTTGATGCCAACCAGTACATCGAAAAGCCCGAGGCGCAGATCGCGGATGATCTCGACGCGCTCGACGGTATCAATATCCGAGTGCAGGTAGCGAACTTTCACGCCATGTTCGCCCAAGTATTCCGTGAGTTGCTCGGACATGCGTTTGGTCAACGTGGTTACCAGCACCCGTTCTTCCACGGCAACGCGTTTCCGGATTTCCGAGAGCAGGTCATCCACTTGCGTGCCGACCGGACGTACTTCGATGACAGGGTCGACCAAGCCCGTTGGTCGTACCACTTGTTCTACGACTTGGCCATGATGCTCTGCTTCGTAATTGGCGGGTGTGGCCGAGACGAACACGGTCTGCGGCATCATGGTTTCAAATTCTTCAAATTTCAGCGGACGATTATCCAGTGCCGACGGCAGGCGGAAACCGTAATCAACCAGGTTTTCCTTGCGCGCGCGATCGCCGCGGTACATGCCGCCAATCTGGCCGATCAGGACATGGCTTTCGTCCAGAAACATCAGGCTGTTGTCGGGCAGGTAGTCGATCAGTGTCGGCGGGGCATCACCCGGTTTCTTGCCGGAAAAGTGGCGCGAATAGTTTTCGATGCCTTTGCAAAAACCCATCTCATTGAGCATTTCCAGATCGAAACGGGTGCGCTGTTCCAGCCGCTGCGCTTCCACCAGTTTGTGGTTTTGATGGAAAAACGTCAGCCGATCGCGTAGTTCTTCCTTGATGGTCTCGATCGCCTTGAGTACGGTGGCACGCGGGGTGACGTAATGGCTGGACGGAAACACGGTAAAGCGGCCGACGCGGCTTTCGATCTTGCCGGTGAGTGGGTCGAACAGTTGCAGTTTCTCGATCTCATCGTCAAACAGCGAAATCCGCACGGCCAGATCGGCGTGTTCGGCCGGAAAGACATCGATCACGTCGCCACGTACACGAAATGAGCCGCGCGCGAAATCCATCTCGTTGCGGTCGTACTGCATGACGGAAAGCCGGCTGATGATATCGCGCTGGCTCAGATGTTCACCTTCCTTCAGGTGCAGGATCATCTGATGATAATCGCTGGGGTCGCCGATACCGTAAATGGCCGAGACCGTGGCCACGATCACGCAGTCGGGGCGCTCCAGAATGGCTTTGGTGGCGGAAAGGCGCATCTGTTCGATGTGCTCGTTGATGCTGGAATCCTTCTCGATGAACAGATCGCGGCTGGGGACATAGGCCTCGGGCTGGTAATAATCGTAGTAGCTGACGAAGTATTCCACCGCGTTTCTGGGAAAGAACTCGCGCATCTCGGAATACAGTTGCGCTGCAAGCGTCTTGTTCGGTGCCATGATGATCGCAGGGCGACCGGTGCGGGCAATCACATTGGCCATGGTGTAGGTCTTGCCTGAGCCGGTTACGCCCAGCAGTGTCTGGTATTTGAGACCATCATCAAGCCCGGCTATCAATTGCCCGATGGCGCCGGGCTGGTCGCCGGCAGGCGGAAATGGTTGAAACAACTCATAGGGGCTGCCGGGAAAAGTGACGAACATGGCGAAATCCTGCAGGCAAAAAGCAACCCATCATTCTACCGAAGCTGAAGTGTGCGGATGAAACCTTCTGCCAAAGATAGCTCCCTGCAAGGAAGTGATGCGTGTCAAATGACAATGATTTGTTCTTGCCGAATGTCTAAAAATTACCTATCGGATCATGAATGGGTCGATATAATTTCATTAGTTAATTTGCGCGTGCAGGTTCTGTCATGAAAACTGCGAAGAAAGATTACCACCCACTTTCGGTTCTATTGCACTGGGGTGCGGCTTTTTTTGTTATCGCTTCGGTTATTTCGGTTGAAGTCGGCATCCGAATGTCGAGAACCGATCCGCTGCGACCAACCTTGCTACGCTTTCACATGATTGCCGGGCATCTGGTCTTTGCCCTGAATCTGCTGCGATTGGCCCTGTTCAGCGTATTCGGCACGCCAACGCCGGATGGTTCTGATTTCCATCAGGTGCATGCGGCGCGCTTCATGCATGCCATCCTCTATGGCTCGATTGGGTTCCTGGCTTGTTCCGGTACGATTTTGTACCTGGGTCAGGCGACAGGCAGCTATGTGCTGGGTGTGTATATTCCAGAAATTCTTTCGCCAATGGGGCTTTCGATGTTGGCGGAGCTGCACCACCTCGTCAGCACGGCCTTTATCGTTTTCTGCGGGCTGCATGCTGCGGCTGCCTTGTGCATGCATTATTTCGGCCGTCAGGCCACGCTGACCAAGATGAAGCCCGAAGCAGCAGTTACCGGCTATATCGCTGTGCCAGAGCCGGAAAACTACATGCGTGTCGATGGCGTGGTCGTGCGAACCCAAAGATCGTCAAATTGAGTGGCGGCACTTTGTCCGATATGAAAACGGCCTGCATAGCAGGCCGTTTTTCTTGGGTATTGCGCAGTTCAGTTGTGGCAGGCGGTTGCAATGGCCTCCGCCAATGCATCCACCATTTCCTCCGTGGTATCCCAGGCGCACATGAAACGACAGCCGCCAGCGCCGATGAACTGGTAAAAGCGCCAGCCACTGCTGCGCAAGCTGTCGATGGCGTGCTGGGGTAATGTGGCGAATACGGCGTTGGATTCGCGAGGAAACAGAAGTGTGGCCTCGGGAATGCGTTGCAGGGCATCGTGCAGACGCTGGGCCATGGTGTTGGCATGACGGGCATTGCGCAGCCAGACGTCATTTTCCAGCAGGCCGAGCCATGGCGCGGAAATGAAGCGCATCTTGGAGGCCAGTTGCCCGGCCTGCTTGACGCGATAGGCAAATTCTTCAGCCAGTTCCCGCCGGAAAAATACCACGGCTTCCCCCACTGGCAGGCCGTTTTTGGTGCCGCCAAAGCACAAGACGTCTACGCCGGCGCGCCAGGTGATGTCGGCGGGGTGTGCATTCAATGTGGCGACAGCATTGGCAAAGCGTGCGCCATCCATGTGCACGGTCAGGCCATGCTGGTGGGCCATTGCCGAAATGGCTTTGATTTCCTCAATTTGATAGACCGTGCCAACTTCCGTGGATTGGGTGATGGAAACCACTTTCGGTCGCGGGTAGTGAATATCGCTGCGACGGGTGATGATGGCTTCAATCGCCTGTGGGGTGAGCTTGCCGTTCGGCCCGGATGCGGTCAGCAATTTCGAGCCGTTGGAGAAAAATTCCGGCCCGCCGCATTCGTCGGTTTCGATGTGTGCCAGCTCATGGCAGATAACCGAGTGATAGGACTGACACATCGATGCCAGTGCCAGTGAATTGGCAGCGGTACCATTGAAAACAAAAAAGACTTCGCAGTCGGTCTGAAATAGTTCGCGGATGGCATCGCATACGCGCAGGGTCCATCTGTCCTCGCCGTAAGCGGGTTCGTGGCCGCTGTTGTTGGCCTCGATCAGCCACTTCATGGCTTCCGGACAGGCACCTGCGTAGTTGTCTGAGGCAAAGTGCTGTGACATAAGGATACTTTCGTATAGAAAGATAGAAAGTACATTTTTGCAGATTGGGCGTGGGGCGCTATTCGGGTTTGCCGCAAAGTGGCTGGCAAAAGTGCCGCAGGGCGGGTGAATGATTTCATTACAAGTATCTGAGGGGTGAAGAGTGATTGATCGATCATTGGTTGAAAAGGCGGCGGACAGTGGTGTGCGCAAACTGACCCTGTTGCAGACGGATCCGGGGCGTTACATGGTGCGCTCGATCCTGGCGGGAATGTACCTGACCATCGTGGTGTTCCTGTTCTGGGCGCTGAGCCACAATCTGCAGGCCAGTGCCTTCGGCAAGGTCATTGCGTCCGGTTTTTTTGGTGTGGGGCTGTCGGTGATTGTGTTTACCAATGCCGAGTTGTTCACCAGCAATAATATGTATCTGGCGGTATCTTCCGCGGAAGGGAAGACGGGGTGGGGGCAGACCACCCTGCTGTGGGGTGCCTGCTACCTAGGCAATCTGCTCGGGGCTGTACTTGTGGTGTTGCTGTTGCTGGGGGCGGATGTGATCAGCCACTTGCCGGCGGATCATGCTGTCTATGCCGGGGCGGCCCATAAGGCGCATCAGTCGGCATCGGTGATTTTCTTCAAGGGTGTGCTGGCAAACTGGATTGTCTGCCTGGCGGTGAGGCTGGCGCTGCGCTGCAAGGAGGATATTGCCAAAATCACTGCGATGATTCTGGTGGTATTCATTTTCCTTTACCTGGGATTCGAGCACTCGATTGCCAATATGGGTACTTTC
The DNA here is from genome assembly GCF_055810895.1 of Formivibrio sp. oc-25. Taxonomy (NCBI): domain Bacteria; kingdom Pseudomonadati; phylum Pseudomonadota; class Betaproteobacteria; order Neisseriales; family Chitinibacteraceae; genus Formivibrio; species Formivibrio sp. oc-25. Next base: position 74,366 of record NZ_JBVVOL010000011.1, read on the forward strand.
CTGGTGTCGTTGCTGGGTAGTGGGTCGATCACGCTGAACGATGCACTCTACAACCTGTTGTTCTGCACCTTGGGGAATATTGTCGGGGGGGTGCTGTTTGTCGGTTTGCCATTCAGCTACATCAACCCGAGCGAGGGATCGGGCGGGTAATCCGCAAAACAAAAACCCCGCAACAGCAGTTGCGGGGTCTCGAGTATGCAGCACCGGAAACGGCTTACTTGAGCTTGGTTTCCTTGTACATCACATGCTTGCGGGCAACGGGATCAAATTTCTTGATCTCCATTTTTTCCGGCATGGTGCGCTTGTTCTTGGTGGTGGTGTAGAAGTGGCCGGTGCCGGCGCTGGATTCGAGCTTGATCTTGTCACGCATGATTGCTGGCCTTTAATCAGAGTTCGCCGCGAGCACGCAGGTCTGCGAGAACGGCATCAATACCCACTTTGTCGATGGTGCGCAATGCGGCGTTGGAAACGCGCAGGCGGACAAAGCGGTTTTCGCTTTCAACCCAGAACCGGCGGGATTGCAGGTTCGGAAGGAAACGACGCTTGGTTTTGTTGTTTGCGTGGGAAACGTTATTCCCGGTAACCGGGCGCTTGCCGGTGACTTTGCATACTCGTGCCATGATTCAAAATTCCTGCTGGATTCTTGCAAAGACCGGATTTATAGCATGAAAATGCCGCTGTATTCAAGCCTTGCCCGGTTTTTTCGCTATTCTGCGACAGGTGGTGCCAGTACGGTACGGTTGCCATTGGTTTCCATCGGACTGACCAATCCGGCAGTTTCCATCTGCTCGATCAGGCGGGCGGCGCGGTTGTAGCCGATGCGCAACTGGCGTTGCACCGCCGAGATCGACGCGCGGCGCGATTTGATCACGAACGCCACGGCTTCGTCGTAGAGCGGATCGGATTCTTCGCCGCCACTGCTGCCGGATTCCCACGGCAAGCCACTGCCGCCGCCTGCGGCTTCAGCTTCAAAACCACCGTTGAGAATACCTTCGATATAGTCCGGTTCGCCAAACTGCTTCAGATATTCGGTGACGCGGTGCACTTCCTCATCGGCGACGAAGGCACCATGCACGCGCAAGGGGTAACCGCTGCCGGGTGGCATGAACAGCATGTCGCCCTGGCCAAGCAGCGCCTCGGCACCCATCTGGTCGAGAATGGTACGGCTATCGATCTTGCTGGAGACCTGGAAGGCAATGCGGGTGGGGATGTTGGCCTTGATCAGGCCGGTAATCACGTCGACCGATGGCCGCTGCGTGGCCAGGATCAAGTGGATGCCGGCCGCGCGCGCCTTCTGTGCCAGGCGTGCGATCAATTCTTCGATCTTCTTGCCGGCAACCATCATCAGATCGGCAAATTCATCGACCACAACCACGATCTGCGGCAGGTTTTCAAGCCGTTCCGGGTTTTCTGGCGTCAGGCTGAACGGATTGGTGAGGTGTTTGCCGGCTTTTTCGGCCTCTTTCACTTTCTGGTTGAAACCGGCCAGATTGCGCACGCCAAACGTGCTCATCAGCTTGTAGCGCTTTTCCATTTCCGCCACACACCAGTTGAGCGCGTTGGCGGCGAGTTTCATGTCGGTAACCACCGGTGCCAGCAAATGCGGAATGCCATCGTAGATGGAAAGTTCCAGCATCTTGGGGTCGACCATGATGAAGCGCACTTCATCCGGCGTGGCCTTGTAGAGCAGCGACAGGATCATGGCGTTCACCCCCACCGATTTGCCAGAGCCGGTAGTGCCGGCCACCAGCAGATGCGGGGCACGGGCCAGATCGGTCACGATCGGGCGGCCGGTGATGTCCTTGCCGAGCGCGACGGTGAGTTTCGAGTGTTGCTGGTGATACGCCTCGGACGAGATGATTTCCGAGAGGCGAATGGTCTGGCGCGAGGGGTTGGGTAGCTCCAGACCCATGCAGGTTTTGCCGGGAATCGTTTCCACCACGCGAATGGATACCAGCCCCAGTGCGCGGGCCAGATCCTTCATCAGGTTGACGATCTGGGCGCCCTTTACGCCGACAGCCGGCTCGATTTCATAACGGGTGATGACCGGGCCCGGGTAGGCTGCGACGACCTTGACCTCGACATTGAAGTCGGCCAGCTTGCGCTCGATCAGGCGCGAGGTGTATTCGAGCGTTTCCAGGCTGATGGTTTCCTGGGCCGGCGGCGGCGGGGCGAGCAGCGTCACTGGCGGCTGCGAAAGTTTGTCGGTGGCGACCGGGATATCGTCGCCAAAATCGAACAGGGCTGGTTGCGCAGATTTTTTCTTCTCCTGCTCTGCCTGCTTTTCCATTGCCTTGACCACGGCCTTGGCAACCGGAATTTCCATCTGCGGCGGCTCGATATGCAGCGGGGGCTTTTCCACCTGCTTTTTCTTCTCTTCAATTACGCGCTCGCTGCGGGCTTCTGCCGCCTGGCGGCCGATGCGACGGTCATTGGCGGCCTGGATTGCATCACGCATGCGCAGGCACGATGTTTCCAGCAAAAGGCCGACACGCTCCATGATTTCCAGCCATGACCAGCCGGAAAAAAGCGAGAAGCCCAGGCAGAACGCCAGAATCAGGGCGAGCGTGGCGCCGGAGAAGCCGAACAGGCTGGTCAGCCAGCCGCCCAGGGCCAGGCCAAGCATGCCGCCCGGCGCGAGCGGCAGGGTGGCATGCATGCTGTGCAGGCGCAGCGCCTCGAAGCTGCTGCTGGCCAGCAGCAGCAGCAAAAAGCCGGCACAGGCGAAAAAGACGACCGGGCGTGAGCCTTCACTGATGCGGTCTATGCGGCGGTAACCCCACAGAATGGCGCCGAAGCAGAAGCCGACCCACCACCAGGCGGACAGGCCGAACAGATAAAGCAGGATATCTGCCAGTACGGCGCCAAATGCACCGCCACGATTCTGCACCAGGCCATGGCTGGTGCTGTGCGACCAGCCAGGGTCGTTCGGGTGGTAACTGGCCAGCGCCAGAACCAGATAGACCGCAGCGGCGACCAGGATCAGCCACCAGGACTCACGCAGCAGGTTGGCTAAGTGCGGCGGCAGCGCGGCGCGGCTGGAAACATTGGGTACGTTTTTGCTTTTCTTGCGGAAAATGGCCATATGGCGATGCCAGATTGAATTGTTTGCGAAGTGATTATAACGGCGAGAAACAAGATGCAGGAAAGTCGTTCCGATCAAGGTGTGCTGAAAGCACTGCGTCATATAATCATCATCTTTGGATCGATGGATGGATCATGCCGATGACAGCGCAAGAACACTTGGCGGGGAAGCGCGCTTTCCTGGCCATGCTGGGAATTTGCCTGGTCGTGATGCTGACGGCGCTGGATCAGACTGTGGTTGGTACGGCGATGCCCAGGATTGTGGCCGAATTGCAGGGCTTCAATTATTACAGTTGGGTGGGTTCCGGTTATCTGCTGACCTCGGCGATTTTCATGCCGCTGACGGGCAAATTCGGCGACCTTTACGGACGCAAGCCGTTTGTGCTGGGTGCCATCGTTTCGTTCACGCTGGCTTCGGTGTTGTGCGGGCTGGCGCAGAATATGCCGCAACTGGTGATCGCGCGGGCCCTGCAGGGGATCGGCGGGGGCATGGTGATGGGCACGGCCTTTGCCTCGATTACCGATCTTTTCCCGGATACCGCGCGGCGAATCCGCTGGATGGCGATGGTGACGACTGCATTCGGCATCGCCAATGCGGTCGGCCCGATGCTGGGCGGCTTCATGACCCAGCACTGGGGCTGGCGCAGCGTGTTTTTTGTCAATCTGCCGGTGGGACTGGCGGCGCTGTGGGTGGTGCTGCGCTTTTTGCCGCGCTTCCCCGGACACCGCCAGGGTAATGAAAAGGTGGATTGGTTCGATGCCCTGCTGATGGCCGCTGCACTCGGCGCCCTGATGCTGGCACTGGAAGATGGCCGCATGCTCGGTTATGACTCGCTGGCTTTCTGGGGGCTGCTGCTGGGTGGTCTGGCTGCGGGTGGCTGGTTCGGCTGGCGCTTGCAGCATGTGGCGGCACCGATTTTCCCGCCGCGCGTCTTGCGCCTGGCTGCTGCGCAGCGCCTGATCCTGCTGGCATTCCTGTCCGGGTGTGTGCTGTTCATGCTGGTCTTCTATGTGCCGCTGCTGCTGCAGGGCGGATTTGGACACACTCCGCGTTCGGCCGGCCTGTTGCTGACACCGCTGGCGCTGGGTATTCCCGTGGGCAGCCTGATCAATGGCAGGCTGCTGCCGCGGCTGAAATGGGGTCACCGCCTGTTGTCCTGTGGCATGTTGCTGCTGGCCGGCGGTTGTTTGCTCGTGACGCGGCTGCATCCAGCCTCCAGCGATGGCCAGATTCTATTTGCGCTGGCGTGCTGCGGGATCAGTTTCGGCTTCCAATTCCCCAATCTCAATCTGCAGATGCAGTCGGCGGTGGAACGCAGCGATGTGGGTGCGGGAGCGGCCATCGTCAATTCCACGCGGACATTCGGCAGCATGATTGCCGCCAGCCTGACGGCGCTGCTGGTCAATGCCAGCTATGAATCGAGTGTGGCCCATGCCTTGCCGCAGCCAGGCGTAGAGGCTGCCAGGACCTTGCTGGAAAACCCGCAGGTACTGGTGCGCGATGCCGATCGCCAGGCCTTTGTCGAGGCGGCACAAGCCCTGGGTTTGCAGGCGCAGCCCTTGCTTGATACGGCGCAGGCCGGCCTGGTCGGCGGGGTGCATCACGCGCTGTGGATCGGCATGGTGCTGGCGTTGGTCGGGGCAGTCATCGGCTGGCGGCTGCCGCCGCTGCCGCTCAGGAAGTGATCACTCCAGTGGTCAGACAGGCCACAGCGGTGCTTCATCCATCAGTGCCACTTGCTCTCGCAATTCCAGGATCCGGTCCTGCCAGTAGCGCGCGGTGTTGAACCACGGGAAGGCAGCGGGAAAGGCCGGATCATCCCAGCGGCGCGCCAGCCAGGCCGAGTAGTGGATCAGGCGCAATGTGCGCAGGCCCTCGATCAGATACAGCTCGCGGGTATCGAATTCGCAAAAATCTTCATAACCGGCCAGGATATCGGCAAGTTGGCGCACCATATCGCCCCGTTCGCCCGAAAGCAGCATCCATAGATCCTGTACGGCCGGGCCCATGCGGCTGTCATCAAAGTCGACAAAGTGCGGGCCATCCGGCGTCCAGAGCACATTGCCAGGGTGGCAATCGCCATGCAGGCGGATGCGGGCGATTGCCCCGGCACGATCAAAGCAGCGACGCACGCCGTCGAGCGCCTGATTGACCACGCTGCCCCAGGCTTCGGTCAAATCCGATGGAATGAAATCGTGCGCCAGCAGGTAATCGCGCGGCTCGATGCCAAAAGTGTCGAGATCCAGGGCGGGGCGTTTGGTAAAGGCATGAACGGCACCGACGGCGTGGATGCGGCCGAGAAAGCGGCCCAGCCATTCCAGCGTGTCCGGATTGTCCAGTTCCGGTGCACGTCCGCCACGGCGCGGAAATACGGCAAAGCGAAAGCCGGCAAAGTGATGCAGCGTGTTGCTGTCGAATGTCAGCGGCGCCACGACCGGAATTTCGCGTTCAACCAGCTCTTGCGTGAAAAGGTGTTCTTCCAGAATGGCCGCATCGCTCCAGCGCAGTGGCCGATAGAACTTGGCCACCACGGGCGGCCCATCTTCCTGGCCAATCTGGTAGACGCGGTTTTCATAGCTGTTGAGCGCGAGCAGCCTGCCATCGCAGGGCAGGCCCAGGCTTTCCAGGGCATTGAGCACGCAATCGGGCGTGAGTGCAGCATAAGGATGTTCAGTCATGCCCGGATTGTAGCCCGGGAAGGCAGGCTCAGGCCGGAGATGTTGTCTATGCTTTATTCAGGCGACGAATTTATCCATGGGAGATACAGCATGGAGGTCTGGTTTGCGCTCGGCATCACCCTGCTGGCTGGCATGGCCACCGGTATCGGCAGCATCATCGCCTTCACGGCACAGCGAACCAACTATCGGTTCCTGTCGATCGCTACCGGTTTTTCGGCTGGTGTCATGCTTTATGTTTCGTTTGTCGAGATTTTCTTCAAGGGCGTGGTGGCGCTGACCGAGCGCTACGGCGATTACTGGGCGCACTGGATCAATACCGCTTCGTTCTTCGGTGGCATGCTGCTGATCGGCTTGATCGATAACCTGATACCGGCCGGGGAAAATCCGCATGAAATCCGGACCGAAAAAGAAACCATGCCACTGCACGACCCGAATGCACCACTGGCGCCATCGCCGCAGGTGCGCAAGGCGCTGCATCTGGATCATGGCCATGGGCACGATGCACATCATCATCACAGATTGATGCGCATGGGTTTGTTTACCGCGCTGGCCATCGGTATCCACAATTTCCCGGAAGGGTTGGCCACCTTTCTGGCTGCATTGCACAACCCGAGTCTTGGCGTGGCCATTGCCGTTGCGATCGCACTACACAATATTCCGGAGGGCATCAGCGTGTCCGTGCCGATCTTTTATGCCACGGGCGATCGCAAGCGTGCTTTTCTTTATTCCTTCATCAGCGGCATGGCCGAGCCGGTGGGTGCCGGGGTGGCGTATCTCTTGCTGCGCTTCATTGCCGGAGGGGATGACGCAACCGTGCCGCCGGAGTTGATGGGCATCCTGTTTGGCGGTGTAGCCGGCATCATGGTCTATATCAGCCTGGATGAATTGCTGCCCACCAGCCGCGCCTATGGCAAGGGCCATGACAGCCTGTTCGGCCTGATCGCCGGCATGCTGGTCATGGCCGTGAGTCTGCTTCTTATGAAATAGTTGTCAGAGCCTGTTCACGATCCTGCTGCGAGGCTGTGATCAGGGCGCATGCGCTGCTCAAAACACCCGAAAGGTGCTTTCTGCGAGGCGTCCTCATGTACTAACTTGTACATTCCGGTTTTGCGCTGCTCTTTACCCTACTGACGGCCTCTCGCGACAGATCGTGAACAAGTTCTCAGACAACACCCTGTGCCAGCATGGCATCGGCGATCTTGACGAAGCCGGCGATATTGGCGCCCTTCACGTAACTGATCCGGCCGTCGGCCATCTGGCCGTGCTGCAGGCAGGCAGCGTGGATGTTGCCCATGATTTCGCGCAGGCGGGCATCGACTTCCTCGCGTGACCAGGAGAGCCGCATGGCGTTCTGGCTCATTTCCAGACCTGATGTGGCTACGCCGCCGGCGTTGCTGGCCTTGCCCGGCGCATACAGGATGCCGTGCTGTTCAAACAGCTTCACGGCTTCTGCCGTGGAGGGCATGTTGGCGCCCTCGGCCACACAGATCACGCCATTTTTGACCAGCGTGGCCGCATCGTTCTCATCAAGTTCGTTCTGGGTGGCGCAGGGCAGGGCGACATCCACCGCCACCTGCCAAGGGCGCTGGCCCGGCAGGAAAGCGGCATCCACGCGCTCGGCGTAGTCGCTGACACGGCCGTGCAGCTTGTTTTTTACTTCCATCAGCGCAGCCAGTTTCTTCGGTGTGAAGCCGGCCTCGTCCACGACTGTGCCGCTGGAATCCGATACCGTGACGATTTTGGCACCCAGCGACATGGCTTTCTCGATCGCATACTGCGCCACGTTGCCGGCGCCGGATACGCTGACGCGCAATCCATCGAACGAGCGGCCCACGCGCTGCAGCATCTGTTCGGCAAAGTACACCGTGCCATAGCCGGTGGCTTCCGGGCGCAGCAGCGATCCGCCGAAGCTCAATCCCTTGCCGGTGAAGACGCAATCCGAGCGATTGCTCAGCTTTTTCATCATGCCGGCCATGAAGCCGACCTCGCGCGCCCCCACGCCGATATCGCCGGCCGGCACATCGGTATCTGCACCGACATGGCGCTGCAATTCGGTCACGAAGGCCTGGCAAAAGCGCATGACTTCGCCCGGGCTCTTGCCCTTCGGATCGAAATCGGCACCGCCCTTGCCGCCGCCCATCGGCAGCGTGGTCAGTGCATTCTTGAAGGTTTGCTCGAACGCGAGGAATTTGAGGATCGACAGGTTGACGGACGGATGGAAGCGCAACCCGCCCTTGTACGGGCCGATGGCTGACGAATGCTGGATGCGATAGCCGCGATTCACCTGCACCTGGCCGCGATCATCGACCCAGGCTACGCGGAACTGGATGATGCGTTCGGCCTCGATCAACCGATCCAGTACGCCTTGCGACAGGTATTCGGGTTTCTGCGCGATGATGGGCCACAGGCTCTCGATGACTTCATGCACCGCCTGCAGATACTCGGGTTGTCCGGGGTTGCGCGCAGCGACGCGCGCCATGAAATCTTCAAGGGAAACCGTTTGCATGGATGAATTCCTCCAGCGGCCTGCCCTGGCAGGTCGCGCAATGTTGGGTGTGTCGGGATAAAAATGCGGGAAGATTAGGCTCTGTTGACATTTGATTGATTTTTACAACGTCAACAGAGCCTAGGGCTGGCCGCTGGCATCCTGGCTATGGGTGACCGCGAGCACTGTCAGCCGGCGCGAGGTGCCGTCCGGGAAGATCCAGTCAATGCTCTGGCCGCATGGCAGCCCGATCAGGGCAGCGCCGACCGGGGCCAGCACGGAAACCTTGCCTTGCGCCATGTCGGCATCGGCCGGAAAAACAATCTGTACCTCGCGTGCGGAGCCGCTGGTTTCGTCGCGGTAGCGCACCCGTGAATACATGGCCACGGTGTTTGCCGGAATTGATTCCATGGGAACAACAATGGCACGATCCAATTCGGCCAATAGCTCGGCCGAGGGTGGCATGGCCATCAGTCTGGCATAGTCGACATGGCTGATGATCAGGTCGTTTTCTGGCATGTTCTATCTGATTTTTTGATGCGTGCGGGTAGTTGATCTGTCGTCTGTTTTGAGCAGGCTGTACGCATGATAGGCAAGTGCTCCTGGCTTGATAAGTCGGCATGGGTGAATAATACTGTTTCCATTTTGGAAACAGATGGGCAGGTGCCATGCACGATATCAATGACATGCTGATCTTTGCCCAGGTGGTCAAAGCCAGGAGTTTTTCCGGTGCGGCGCAGCGCCTGGGCGTGTCGAAATCACGCATCAGCAAGGCCATATCCCGTCTGGAAGCTGCGCTGGGTGTGCGCCTGTTGCAGCGCAGTACCCGCCGCCTGAGCCTGACCGAGATCGGTGAGGCGTATTTCGAGCACTGCGACCGGATTCAGGACGAACTGGCGCGTGCCGATGCAACGCTGAACCGCCTGCATCTGGAACCGCAAGGCACGCTGAAAATCAGCGCATCCGTGGCGTTCAGTACCTTGCACGTGGCACCGGCCCTGGCGGATTTCATGGCGCAGTATCCGGATCTGTCGGTGGATCTGACCATCGCCGACCGCTTTGTTGATCTGGTGGAAGAAGGCTTCGACCTGGCCCTGCGCATCGCGGCCAACCCCGGGCATAACCTGGTGGCACGCAAGCTGGCACCGATCCGGCGCAAGATCTGCGCCAGCCCTGCCTATCTGGCGAGCCACGGCACACCGCAATTGCCGCAGGATCTGGCCCGCCACAATTGTCTCGATTACACCTATCTGAGCGCGGGTGGTGTCTGGCGTTTGCGCGGGCCGGAGGGCGATATTGCCGTGCCGGTGGCGGGAACCCTGCGCATCAACGATGACGAGGCGCTGTCGCAGGCCGTGCTGGGTGGCCTGGGTCTGGCCTTGCTGCCCACCTTTATCGTCGGGCGCGAGTTGCAGCGGGGCCGATTGGTCGAGGTACTACCCGGTTATGTACCGGTGGAGCAATTCCTGTATGCAGTGTATGTGCCCAACCGGCATCTGCCGCAAAAGGTGCGGGTATTTATCGATTTTCTGAGCCAACGCTTTGGTGCATCGCCGTACTGGGACAATCTCACCCCTGAACAGCATGGCCAGCCGCCGCTGACGCTGGATACGGTCTGGATCTGATCAGTTGTGGCTGGTTGCGGTATCGCGTTGCCAGTGGGTCTTGCTGCCCTGCAGCAGCGAGTTGTCGGTGAATTTGATCTGCAGCAGAGCCAGTTGCCACACTTCACTGCGCTTGAGCCGGGCAATCGGGTGACGTTGGCAGTATTGCCCGTAAGCGGTTTCCGCCGCTTGCCCGCGTAGCAGGCAGGCTTCGGCCGTGAACTGGATACCCTGGATTTTCGGAATCAGTTTCGGTTGACCGGCAATGGTGCCGGCAATACGCGGGGTGGCCAGCATGGCCTGACCGTGGCGGGTGGCTGGATTGCTGAGAATGATGAGGGCAACGCTCTCCGCATCAAAGGCATAGAAGCAACTGGCGGCCCACGGTTCGCCCTCAAACAGCGTGGCCAGACCCACCACATGCTGGCGCTGGATGAAACGGCGGATGTTATCGGGCAAGGGTGTCATGGCTGGATAGTGGGGAGCCGGAAAATTGAAGGAAACATGGATGCCGGAATGACAGCCGGAACCGGCTCAATTCAAGGTGTGGGGTCGATTCATGCTGCCAGCGTGCTTTCACCCCAGCGCGGCAATCGGGGAACGTCGATCCCGAACAGATCGAGGGCGCGACCCACGCTGTGCGTGATGATTTCGTCAACCGTGGCCGGGCGCTGGTAGAGCGCCGGCACCGGCGGAAACACCACACCGCCCATTTCTGTCACCTGTGCCATATTGCGGATATGTCCGAGGTTGAGCGGCGTTTCGCGCACCATCAGCACGAGCCGCCGCCGTTCCTTGAGCGTGACATCCGCCGCGCGGGTGAGCAGGTTGTCGGAAAGGTTGTGCGCAATGGCCGCGAGCGAGCGCATCGAGCACGGCGCGATCAGCATTCCGAGCGTGGTAAACGATCCGCTCGAAATGGCGGCGCCCAGATCGCCGATGGGATGGACCACATCCGCCAGGGAAAATACCTCTTCCCGGCTGATGTCGGTTTCCAGCGAGCGCGTCAGTTCCGCGCCTTTGGAGACGACCAGATGCGTTTCCACATCCTGCGACTGCAGCAGTTCCAGCGCCTTCATGCCGTACTGGAAACCCGATGCGCCGCTGATGCCGATGATAATGCGCCGTTTGCTCATGGCTCAGATTCCCTTCAAACGAAATCCGGCAGGAAGCGCTTCACATCGACTTCGAGAAACTTCGAGCGCTGGAAATGCGCCTTGAGATGGAACGGCACGGTGCAGTCGAAGATGGTCTTGCACGACATTCCTTTTTGCAGAATCGACGGGCTGTATTCCGGGATCTGCGAAGGATCGAGCGGATGGCAGCGCACGCCCGGAATGACGATGGTGTCGACATCGGCCTGATAACGTGTCTGCATGGCCCAGAGCACTTCGTTGCTGTCGAAGATGTCCACGTCCTCATCGACAAGGATCACGTTCTTCAATTCCGGATAGGCTGCAAAAGCCAGGATCGCAGCCTGGCGCTGGCGGCCCTCATCGGCCGGATTGCTCTTCTGAAACTGCATCACGGCAAGGAATTTTCCGCCGCCGGCCGAATGTGCGTACACATTGCGCAGTTTGCCCGGCATGGCATTTTCGACCAGATTCAGGATCGAGGCCTCGGTCGGGATACCTGCCATCGAAACGTGTTCTTCCGACGGCCCCACGGTGGTTTGCAAGATCGGGTTGCGGCGGTGCGTGACGGCTTTGACCTTGATCACCGGCAGCGAATCCTTTGATTCACCCGTGTAGCCCGGAAACTCCGGCATGGCCTTGCCGGTATGGGTGTGCTGGTCTTCGACGAGGCGCACATTCGGGAGCAACTCGCCTTCGATCACGATTTCTGCATTGGCAATCGCGCGCTCGTTGATGGTGAGGCACTTCACCATTTCCACCGCCTTGCCGCGCAGGCCACCGGCAATCGCCAGCTCGTCATAGCCTTGCGGCGTTGTGGGGGGTTCAAAGCAGGCGGCTATTTCCACAGCCGGATCGACGCCGATGCTGATCGAAATCGGCAGCGGCTTGCCGGCGGCCTCTGCCTTCATGCGGAAGGCATCAATATGGCGGCCCGGGGTCAGCCACATCGAGAGTTCATCACGGCTTTGCACGCACAGACGGTGGATGGTGATGTCCGATTCACCCGTGTCCGGGTCGGACGCATAACACATGCCCATGGTGATATAGGGGCCGGCATCTTCCGGGGTATTGGTCGGTGCAGGCAGGAGCGTGCGCAGATCGAAATCGGGGTCGGATGCCAGATTCACGATTTCACGGCTCGGCGCATGGGTCGCGTCGATGGTGACCGGCGCAATGGCGTGCTTGATGGCATCCTTGAGCAAAAAGCCCAAGCGATCCGGTGCGCAATCCAGCAATTTGCCCACGCGCTTGCGCGAGGACAGAAGGCCAATGGCCACGCGGAAATCCGGATAGCCCTTGACCTTGTTGAAGATCATCGCCGGGCCATCGATCCTGGTCGGGCGCATGCAGGTGCCCCCCGCGCCGACATGACGGTAAACGCCGGAGAGCTCTGCATTCGGATCGACTTCGACATCGGTACTCACCAACTGGCCCGGGATCGATTCGAGTCGTTGCAAGGCTGAACGCAAGTCGGTTACGGCAATCTGTTTCCCGGCGACGCCGAGATTTCCTTCCGTCACGCTGCTCATCATCCCTCCTGAAAGTATGGATTTCATGGTGGGATGAACTATATGTCGCAGCCATCAACTCAAGAAAATACCGTTTGCATTGCATCAGCCATACCAAAAAGGTTGCTGATGGTGAGGTGGGCTCAAGTGTCGCAGGGTGCAATCTGCAAGGCTCGTTGCTGGTTGCACCCTGCGAGGGTGGAGACTATGCAACGACCTTAAAGGTTTGAATGTCGACGCTATCGACCAATAGATCCAATTGATTGACGAGTGCTTTCAGGTAGGGTTGGGCGCTGTGAAAATCAAAGGCGTTCTGGTCTTTGAATTTTTCGAGCATCGTCAATTTTGCCGGATTGTCGATGGCCTGATGAAGTGCATAACTGATGCAGCCCTCCTCGCTGCGGGTGGGTTCGATCAATGCAAGCAGGGCAGCTTTCAGGTTATCGATCTGATCCGGTTTTGCCGTAAAGGCAGCAATGCAGGTAATGGTTGACGTGCTCATATTGGGCCTTGTTTAGTTGGAAAAGGTTAGCAGTTGCCAATGGATCGGGTATATCCGTCGTGTCATCGAGGCGTTGATTTCATAGTCATGAATGCCAGAACTTTGCAGATATATCACGGCAAGATCCTACCCCCACTTTCTGGATACTGACAAATAAACACCAGTAAACGATGTGACAGGCTCTGATGGCAGTGATTGCTGTTTGGTGTGATCAGCGCTGGCAAAAGCTTTCGATGGTGGCCGTGACTTCCGGGATCTCAACGCCGGTCGACAGGCGTGCGGCGACCGGGTGGAACTGCAGCGCAGAGGGGTTGATATCGATGCAGGCAAAGGCGCCACTGCGCGATTCCATTGCCTCGGAGGCCGGAAGGAATGCCACAGCCTCGATGCCGGAATCGAGCATCTCAAGGGCAATGGCCGGGTCGGAAACATGCATTTTCACATTGGGCTGGATACCGGCCTTGCGCAGCTGCGCCAGCAGTGTTTCAAAGGTGCCTACGCCTTCCACCCGGCGTAGCAGGATCAGCGGGTGCTGGCCCAGTGATTCCAGCGTCATTCTGGCTGGCAGCTCGTCTGGCAGCAAACGCCGTGCGACCAGCGCCTTGAGTGGCAGCGGCGCAAACTCGATCAGCTCGAACCCCTCCTGTTTGTGCGGACGCTGGATAAAGGCGATGTCGATGCGGCCCCGGTGCAGCAGTTGTTCGAGATGGCTGGAATCCGATACCGACACGCTGATCTCGGCACGCGGGTTTTCCTGATACAGCGAATGTACCAGGGGCAGAAACTGGCGCAGGAACAGGTAGGAAATTCCCACGCGCAGCATGCGCCGCTCGGTGCTGGCGATCTCGATGGTCTTGCGCTTGGTATCTTCGATGCTGCGCAGGATATCGCAGGCTTTCTGGTACAGGTATTGCCCGGCCTCGGTCGGCTCCAGCCGGCGGCCGGTACGCACGATCAGCTCGGTGCCAACTTCCTCTTCCAACTCCTGCAGGCGTTTGCTCAAGGGCGGCTGGGCCATGCACAGCACATGCGCTGCCTTGCTGATCGAGCCTTGTTCGATGATGGTGCAGAAGTAGCGCAGTCGTTTGAGATCCAAGATTCGGTCCATATGGGTGAATGCCGCTGACTTGAGGGTTTTATGCGCCTTCGGCGCGGGATTCAAGTGCCGTTTCCGCACGGCGGGCAGGAAGGGGGATTTGCGTCGCCAAATCCCCCTTCACCCCAAAGGCGAGCCCGCGCTGGCGTCCCTTCGGGATGCCCTGTGATGCTCGCAAAGCACGGCGGCTGCGGCGAGGATGGGCAAAGCCAATCAAGTCCCTTTTCGGGGAACTCGGGCTCCGCCCTCAAACAGTCCTCGCCGAATTCCCGTGTTTTGCTGTGCTTCTCGGCGCCAGCCTGGGCATTTCGCGTTCTTGCATGCGTTTGATATTCAGGTGGTTACACCCGCGGCAGGCAGACCGTTACCCGTACTCCCTGGCCCGGTTCCGATTCCAGCCGGATTGTGCCGCCGTGGACTTCCACGATTGCCTTGGCAATGGCCAGGCCCAGCCCGGTGCCGCCGGTGTGCTTGGCGCGCGAGGATTCCAGCCGGAAATAGGGCTCGAATACTTTTTCCAGTTGATCGGCAGGGATGCCGGGGCCGTGGTCGGCGATGGTGATGCGGGTTTCCTGGCCCAGGTCTTCCACGCCTAGTTCGATCTGTCCGCCACCATAACGGCGCGCATTGTCGAGCAGGTTGGCCAGGCATCGGCGCAGCGCATGCGGGCGGGCCTGGATGGGCTGACGGCAGTTGCCGGTACGCTGGATACGGGCGCCGAGTTCTTCCATGTCTTCCACCACGCTGTCGAGCAGGGCATCCAGATTGACCGGCACCGGTGCCTCCACGTTCGAGCCTGCGCGCAGGAAATCCAGCGTCTGGCTGATCATGGTGTCCATTTCGCTCAGGTCGTGTTCCATCTTCTCGCGCAAGGCCGGATCGATGCCGTTTTCCAGGCGCAGGCGCAGGCGGGTAATCGGCAGGCGCAAATCGTGTGAAACGGCCGAGAGTGCCTGGGCACGCGTGTCGATCAGGCGCTTGAGATCCCGTTGCATGGCATTGAAGGCTTGCGCGGCCTGGCGGACTTCCTGCGGGCCGGTTTCGGGCAGTGGTGGCTGGTTCAGGTTGCGCGCCAGCCCGGATGCGGCATCGGCCAGTTTTACTAGCGGGCGTGTCAACTGGCGTACCGACCAGAGCGACAGGGCCGCTATAGACAGCCCCAGCAGCACCAGCAAGGCGATCAGTCGATACGGCAAGTCGGTGGCGGGCACCGGCAGCAGATGATGGAAGGTCACGATACTGCCGTCACTGAGCCTGACCTGGGCGATATAGGTACGGGCAAAGAAGGGGCCTTTGCCTTCCGAGCCAGATGAGCGTCGCCTGCCCCGGTCGTCATCGTCATCATCGTGACGCGGGCGCAGGCCAAACAGCAGCGGATCAACCCGTTCGAGCGCCAGCATCTGGATGGCAAGCGGGCGTACGAATTGCCGTGCTGCTTCGCTGGCAAAGGCCTGGGCATCGTCGGAGGCATCGATGTTTTGCATCGCCCAGGGAATCGCGAACGAAAGCGTCGTGGGTTGTACGCTGAGTGCCTTGGCCAGAATCGGCCGCTCTGCCGGCGAAGCGCCGTCGAGCACGGTGGCGATGCCGCCCATGCGCTGTGCAGCGTATTCCGACAGCAGCTTGTAGTTGAGCCGGCCGCGATCATCCAGCAGCAGCCACCAGCCCAGCAGTTGCACGACGAACAGACCGGTAAACAACGCCAGCGCAATCTGGCCAAACAGGGTTTTGGGCAACCATTTCACGTGCGGCGCTCCACCCGTGCCGCAAGCATGTAGCCTTCGCTGCGCACGGTCTTGATCAGTTCCGGATCGCGCGCATCATCGTTGAGGCGGCGACGCAGGCGCGAAATCATCACGTCGATGGTGCGGTCGAACGGCCCGGCATCGCGCCCGGCCAGCGTATCCATCAACTGGTCGCGCGAGAATACGCGGTTGGGGGATTCGGCCAGGAGGTGCAGCAGCCGGAATTCCCCGGTGGAAAGCGCAATGACCACGCCATCGGCGCCGATCAGGTTGCGCGCGGACAGATCAAGCGTCCAGCCGGCGAAATGCAGCGATCTGGGCGCGCTTTCGCGGGTTTCATGCTCCTCGGCGCGGCGCAGGATGCTCTTGATGCGCGCCAGCAGCTCGCGCGGGTTGAAGGGCTTGGGCAGGTAATCGTCCGCGCCCATTTCCAGCCCGATGATGCGATCCATGTCATCGCCGCGCGCGGTCAGCATCAGGATAGGCAGGCGCGAAGCAGCGCGCAGATCGCGGCAAAGACTCAGCCCGTCCTCGCCCGGCAGCATCAGATCCAGAATCAGCAGATCGGGCGTTTCGTGCGCCAGCTTCTGGCGCATGCTTGCGCCATCGCAGGCGGTTGCCACCTCAAAGCCCTGATTGCCGAGATAGCCGCGCAGCAGTTCGGTCAGCTCCGGATCATCGTCTACCACCAGAATTTTCTTGCCCATTGGCACCACTCCCATGTTTCGTCCCAAGGATAGCGCGTGTGCCATCGGTAACCCCCTCTTTGTGAACGACCTGCACAAAGTATTACATGCCATTAACAAAATTCCGCGCAGTGGCCACAAACCGTTTACATGCACGAGGTTAAATTGAAAGCGTACCCAACCAAGCCTTGAGACAACCATGCAAGCCAATAGCCAACCTGACCGAATGGATGCTGATCCAGCGCTACCAACCGCCGCCCAGCGGCGCAGCGCCTGGATGCGCACCTTGCTGAAATGGCACTGGATCAGCTCGGCCCTGTGCCTGGTCGGCATGCTGTTTTTTGCAACGACCGGCATCACGCTCAATAACGCCGGCTTTTTCGAAAGCCAGACCCCGGTGCTGACGCAGCACCAGGGAAGTCTGCCGACCGGGCTGCTTCAGACCATCAATGCCATGGGCAATGGGCAGGACAAGGCCTTGCCCGATGCGGTACAGGCATGGATTGGCACAGCGTGGCACGTGCGCCTTTCGCCCAAAACCAGTGATTGGCAGAACGATGAAGTTTATGTCGACCTGAAATCTCCCGGCGTGGATGCCTGGCTCAGCATCGATCGCCGCACTGGCGCCATCCAGTATGAATCGGCCGACCATGGCTGGGTGGCGTTCTTCAACGATCTGCACAAGGGCAAGAATGCCGGGCCGGTCTGGAGTGGCTTTATCACCCTGCTCGGTATTGGCTGTCTGGTTTTCAGCATCACCGGGCTGCTGATCCTGCAGGTGCATGCCAAAGGCCGCTGGAGCGTATGGCCGGTAACTGGCCTGGGCCTGATTGTACCGCTGTTGCTGATCCTGCTTTTTATCCATTGAAATTTGCATTGAAATCCGGAGCGAACACCATGCAAAAAAAACTGATGACATCCGTACTGTCCCTGCTGGGCGTTGGTCTGGCCATGCCAGCCTGGAGTGCCGGTGCCGAACTCTCGATCAATCTGCCTGCCATCCAGGGCGCGCGGGTCAAGCGCCCGTATGTCGCAGTCTGGCTGGAAAAGGCCGATAGCCATGCCTTTGCCGGCAATATCGCCGTCTGGTACGACATGGCCAAGCCCAACAATATCGGCGCCACCAAGTGGTTGCCCGATCTGCGCAGCTGGTGGCGCATCAGCGGCAGCCAGGCTTCGTTCCCGATCGATGGCGTATCGGGCGCCACCCGCCCGGCCGGTGAACACGCCATCAACCTGGGCAGTACGCCGGCCTTCAAGAATCTGGCAGCAGGCAATTATGAAGTGGTGGTGGAGGTTGCACGCGAACATGGCGGACACGAGCTGGTGCGCCTGCCGCTGCAATGGCCAGTGCGTACTGCCAAAACCGAGAAAGTCAGTGGTACCGAAGAGGTGGGCGAAGTCCGCCTGAGCGTGAAGCCATGATCACCCGCATGGCTCGGCTGCGCGTGCTGATTCCGCATCAACTGGATACGGCAGTCAAGCCTGTGCGGGGCGAAGTCAGAAAGCTGCAGGGCTATTGCATGGGGACAAGCTGGAGCGTGCAACTGGTGGCACCTGCCGGCTTCGTGCAGGAGCCTGTGACACAGCAGATTTCTGATCTGCTGGAGGACATCGAAAACCAGATGAGCCATTTCCGGCCTGAATCCGATCTGTGCCGGTTTGGGCGTTTGCCTGCAGGTGCATCGCAGGCATTGCCCAACGAATTTTCCCGCGTGCTGCGTGCCGCGCTGGAGGTGGCCCATCTAAGCCAGGGCGCATTCGATCCGACCATCGCTGCACTGGCCGATGCCTGGGGATTTGGCAGTGCCCGCCGGTTTTTCGATGCCGGGTTTGTGCCGCCCAATCAGATCAACGTGGCGGCGGGGCGTTGGCCGGAATTGATGCTGGATAGTGATAACCGGCTGTATCAGCCCGGCGGCGTGGCGCTCAACTTTGCCGCCATCGCCAAAGGATTTGCCGTGGATGCCGTGGCGCAGTGGCTGTGCGGGCAGGGTTTTCCCAATCATCTGGTGGAAATCGGCGGCGAATTGCGCGGGGGCGGTGTGAAGCCGGATGGCCAGCCGTGGTGGGTGGCGCTGGAATCTCCGGCCACCGATTGCCCGCTGCCATCCACCCGCATTGCGCTGCATGACCTGGCGGTAGCGACATCGGGCGATTACCGGCGCAGTTATCGCATGAATGGCCGCCTGATCCACCACACCCTGGATCCGCGTACCGGCGCGCCAAGTGCCAACCGCGTGTCATCGGTCAGCGTTATCCATGCCGAATGCATGCTGGCCGATGCCTGGGCGACCGCGTTGACGGTGCTGGGCCCGGAGCAGGGCCTGGCACTGGCTGAACGCTTGAATCTGAGCGTATTGCTGCAAGGTCATGACCACGCAGGGAATTGGGTGGAATGGAGCAGTGCGGCGTGGCGCGATCTGCAGTAGGTTCCCGGCAATCATGAATGGTGATGAAAATGTACGAACTGATGACTTCTGATCCCTTGCGCGGGCTGGCTGCCGTTGGCATCGTGCTGGGCTATGGCGTGCTGTGCTGGAAGAAATGGCAGCATGCGCACCGGCCAATGCCGTTGGATAACGGCGGAGTCGATACGGGCAAGGAGCAATTCTGGGTGGTGTATGCCAGCCAGACCGGCCAGGCCGAAGCGCTTGCCCGGCAAAGTGCCCAGATGCTGATGACGGACAAACGCCAGGTGCATGTCTGCCGTATCGACGAAAACTGGCAGGAAGCCGTGCAGCAGGCCCGCTGTATCCTGTTTGTCGTCAGTACCTATGGCGAAGGCAGTGCCCCGGATCATGCCCGGCGTTTTGTGCAGCAAAGCATGCATGCGGCAACGCCGAGAATGCTGCAAGGCAAGCGTTATGGCGTGCTGGCGCTGGGCGATAGCCACTATCCGGCCTTTTGCGCCTTTGGCCGTGAACTGGATGGCTGGCTGCAGGCAGCCGGCGCAATCCCGGAATTCCCGCGTATCGAAGTCGACCAGATGAACGCGCAGGCGCTGCAGCAATGGCAGGCGCGACTGCAGCATCTGGGGGCTAGCCATACGGTGGATTGGCACACACCAGCTGCCCGCTATTCGCCGTGGCATTTTGTCGCACGCCAGTTGCTGAACGAAGGCAGTCCAGGCAACCCGGTTTATCTGGTGACCTTGCAGGGCAGCGCTGAGGCCATGCCGCAATGGCAGCCCGGCGATCTGGTCGATGTACTGGTTCCCGGGGCCGAGGCGTGGCCACGTGTGTATTCGATTGCCAATCTGCCCGGCGAGGGCAGGCTGGAGCTGATCGTGCGCCTGCATCGACGCGATGATGGCAGCAAGGGGATGGCATCCTCCTGGCTGACCGAAACTGCCTGCGCCGGCGACCGGATCCAGATGAAGATTCGCAGCAATCCCGGCTTTCATCTGGAGCCCGATCTTTCACGCCCCCTGATCCTGATCGGCGCAGGCACCGGCATTGCCGGTCTGCGCGCCCATTTGCAGGCGCGCGCTCATGCCATGCGCCAATCGGGTCTGCAAGTGCCGCAACGCAATGCCTGGCTGTTCTTTGGCGAGCGCTCGATCCGGCACGATTATCTGTGCCGGCTGGAAATCGAGGACTGGAAGCGTCAGCAGGTCTTGTCCAAAGTTGATCTGACCTTCTCGCGCGATGATCCGGTAGCGCCGTATGTGCAGCACAATCTGCTGGCGCAGTCTAAGGAAGTCTGCGAATGGATTCGCCAGGGCGCGCAGATCCTGATCTGTGGCAACGCGCAGAAGATGGCGCCGGGCGTCGACAAGGCATTGCGACGCATGCTCGGCTCGCACGAGGTGGATTTGTTGCTGGAGGCGGGGCGGATTCGCCGGGATGTTTATTGAGGGCAGTGCCTGTTTTTACCGGGATTGGCGGGAGTTCATCCCGGTAGGTGAGCTTTGCTTTTGCCGTAGGTCGGGTTTTAACCCGACGCGATACCCATGTTGTCGGGTTAAAACCCGACCTACGGCACTCAGTGGGTTTGAGGGTGTGTGAAGGTGCAGACCACCCTTTGCCAAACCGAGCCTTCCCGTGCCACGAACCTATTTCTCTCCCTGGCGCTTGTCCGCCAGCCGCTCCACCACCCCCTCGATCATGCTGGCGCTGATTTTCTTGGCAACCCGAGGGTTTTTCATCCGTACGGCATCGAAGAGCTCGCGGTGCTGCTTGATGGTGATTTCCTTGACGGCGTCGTCCTGCAGATAGGTCGCATCGAATACCACCTGCTGCAGCGCGCCGATCGCTTCGCCCAGTTGCTTGATCACATAGTTGTGCGCCGAAGCGTTCAGCGCCTTGTGAAAGCGGATATCCGCCAGATTGAAGCGCTGCTTGTCCTCGTATTGCCCGGCCATGTCGATCAGCGCGGCTTCCATCTCGGCCAGGTCTGCCGCCGTGGCGCGCAGTGCCGCCCATTCCGCAATCGCCGGCTCCACCACCTGCCGCATTTCCAATAGCGTCTGGATGAAATCGTAGTTCTCGCCCGTAGCCAGCACCCAGTTCAGCACGTCCGTATCCAGATAATTCCACTCTTCACGCGGATTGACCAGGATGCCTTTCTTGGATTGGGTGTCGATCAGTTTCTTGGCGCTCAGCACCTTGATCACTTCGCGCAGGGTGGCGCGTGAAATGTCATAGACCTTGCACAGGTCGGTCTCCGGGGGCAGCAGCGTGCCCTTGGGGTAAACCCCCTGAATGATGTCGTTGCCGAATTGCTCAATCGTACGGTCCAGCTTGGTTATTTTTTTTGTCATATCGGGTTCGGTGCGTTCATAGGCCCTTGTTCAAGGGCGGGATTGGTTTTGTGTCGACGCGGCATCCAGTGTCTTCGCGTTGCAGGTATGCGGCACAAGTATCGGAATTTTCGGGTATTTCCTTTGGCTTGGCCAGTATCCGATATCGCAATTTGCCTCTGCATTGCCGGTTTTCCATCTGACGGAATGGGCCTGCCCAAGGGCTTGGTCGGCTGCGTTTATGTCCGATTTTAGTCGGTTATTGTCTTTGTTGGTACGACTTTAAATATTTTCAGTCAGACAGAAAATTAATTTTGGTTTGACTGTAAAAAATATTATGTGATACAAATAATGCATGGACACCGTACTCTACTCATCGCGCCGCACCTTTCAGGAGCAAATTCTTGACCGGCTGGGGCAGGACATCTGTACCGGGCGCTATGCCCCGGGCCAGGTGTTGCCTTCCGAGGCTTATCTGGGCGAAGCGTTCGGCGTGAGTCGCATCGTGATCCGCGAGGTGATCAAGTCGCTGGTGGCCAAGGGCATGCTGGAGGTGCGGCGCAAGGTCGGAACAACGGTGTTGCCGCCGGATCACTGGAATCTGTTTGATCCGAGCATCATCGCCTGGCGCGCGCAGTCGGCCAGTCTGAACAAGATGCTTTCGCGCGATCTGATGGAGTTACGCCGCATCGTGGAACCGGCCGCGGCGCGCTTTGCGGCACAGCGTGCCGGAGAGCCCGAGCGCCAGGCCTTGCGCGCCGCCTATGTGGCGATGGAGCGCGCCATTGCCGGCGAGGGCAATTACGTGGCGGCTGATCTGGCCTTTCACGCCGTATTGCTGGCTGCCAGTGGTAACCAGTTCGTGCGGCAGATGCAGGAAGCGCTTTCCGCGATTTTGCGCACCAGCTTCGAGATCGTGTCGAACAAGCCAGGTGGCCCGGCCTTTTCCCTGCCGATGCATGAGGCCTTGTGTTGCGCCATCGAGGCAGGGGATGCCGTGGCGGCGGAACGGGCTGCGCTGGTGCTGATCGAGCAGGCAGAAAGCGACCTGACGCAGCGTTTGCTCCAGCCCGCCGCGGCGGCATGAATATGGAATTTCTGATGCAAGGCTTGCCTTGCACGCATCGCAATTCGGTGCTGGGCACCGTGAACGTACTCAACTCAGGAGAAAAAAGATGTCTGGATTGTTTGATTTGACTGGCCGTACCGCACTGATCACCGGCTCGGGCCGTGGCATTGGCCTGTCGTACGCAGAAGGTCTGGCCGAGGCCGGTGCCGCCGTGGTGCTCAACGACCTGCGCGAAGAAAACATGACCGAAGCCTTGGCCAAGCTCAAGGCCAAGGGTTACAACGCACGCGGCCTGGCCTTCAACGTGGCCGACGAAGCCGCCGTGGTGGCCGCATTCGAGCAACTGGACAAGGATGGCGTCGAGGTCGACATCCTGATCAACAATGCCGGCATCCAGTTCCGCAAGCCGATGGTCGAGCTGGAACTGAAGGATTGGCAGCGCGTGATCGATACCAACCTCACCGCAGCCTTCATCGTCGGGCGCGAAGCCGCCAAGCGCATGATCGCCCGTGGTCGCGGCGGCAAGATCATCAATATCGGTTCGCTGACCAGCGAAGCAGCCCGCGCCACCGTCGCCCCGTACACCGCAGCCAAGGGCGGCATGAAGATGCTGTCCAAGTCGATGGCAGCCGAGTGGGCAAAATTCAATATCCAGGCCAACTCCATCGGTCCGGGCTACATCCTGACCGACATGAATACCGCACTGATCGAAAACGCCGAGTTCGATGCCTGGGTGAAGAGCAGCAACCCGGCCGGCCGCTGGGGCAAGCCGGAAGAGCTGGTGGGTACCGCCGTCTTCCTGTCCTCGCCGGCTTCGGATTATGTGAACGGCCAGATTATTTATGTGGATGGTGGCTGGTTGTCGGTTCTCTAATTAATTTGACCAGGAGCGAACTCATGGACGCACGTGCCTGCGTATTGCATGAAGAAAAAGACCTGCGCATCGAGAATGTGCCGGTCGCAGAAATGAAGGATGACCAGGTACTGGTGCGCATCGGTGCCGGCGGCATCTGCGGCTCTGACCTGCATTACTACCTGCACGGCGGATTTGGCGTCGTGCGCGTCAAGCAGCCGATCGTCTTGGGTCACGAAGTGGCCGGTACGGTCGAAGCGGTCGGATCGAAAGTGACCAAGGTCAAGGCTGGTGACCGTATTGCATTGAGCCCCAGTCGTCCGTGCGGCAAGTGCAAGTTCTGCCAGGCCGGTGAGCATCAGCATTGTCTGGATATGTGGTTCTACGGCAGCGCCATGCGTACCCCGCACAGCCAGGGCGCGTTCCGCGAACTGATCGTGGCGGAAGAGTATCAGTGTGAATCCGTTGGCGATGCGATCAGCCTGGGCGAAGCCGCCTGCTGCGAACCGCTCTCTGTTGCTCTGCATGCGGTGAAGCAAGCCGGCAATCTGGCGGGCAAGAAGGTACTGGTCACCGGCTCCGGCCCGATCGGCGCCCTGGTAGTAGCCGCTGCGCGTTATGCCGGCGCGCTCGAAGTGGTGGCTACCGATCTGCACGATGCCGCATTGGCCAAGGCCGTCGAAATGGGTGCAACCGGCACGGTGAATGTCGCCGCAGCCCCAGGCTTGCAGACCGAGCAATACACGGCTGACAAAGGCTACTTCGATGTTGCGATTGAATGTACCGGTGTCGGTGCGGTGCTGAAGGACATCTTCCCGGTACTGCGTCCGCGTGGCGTGATCGTGCAAGTCGGCGTGAGTGGCGACGTATCGATTCCAATCGGCGTGCTGGTGGGCAAGGAAATCAGCCTGGTCGGTGCGTTCCGCTTCCACAGCGAATATGCGCTGGCTGCACGCCTGTTGAAGGAAGGCCGCATCAACGTGAGGCCGATCATCACGGCAACCCTGCCAATCGAGCAGGCCGTGGAAGCGTTTGAACTCGCATCGGATCGTCGTTCGCAGATGAAGGTGCAGCTGACTTTCTGATCGCAGAAATTAAATTCTAAAAAAACTGCCTTTCTCCAAGGAGACAACATGGCAACCCTGATTACCGACGTCAAAGTCATCCTTACCGCCCCTGAGGGCATCAACCTGGTGGTGGTGAAGGTGGAAACCAACCAGCCGGGCCTCTACGGCCTGGGTTGCGCGACCTTCGCCTACCGGCACGTGGCGGTCAAATGCCTGATCGAAGAATACCTGCGCCCGCTCCTGATCGGTCGCGATGCCGAAGCGATCGAAGAAAACTGGCAGCTGATGCACCAGAACGCCTACTGGCGTAATGGCCCGATCGAGAACAACGCCATTTCCGGCATCGA